>DASZWL010000211.1:0-3995 GCA_035546695.1 Rhodanobacteraceae bacterium
GATCTTCCGCCCGATCTTCGCATTCCGTTCCTGATCGCCGGCATCGCGATCGCGCTGGCGTGGTACGCGCTCGCTCGTTCGCGCTCGCGGGTTGCGCGCGTGCCGGCGGCGCTATTCGCGCTCGCGTTCGAGCTCTTCTGCGGAATCGGCGGACTCGTGCTGCTGTTTCTCTGGCTCGGAACCGCGCACATGTCCGCCTGGCGTAACGAGAATCTTCTTCTGCTGAATCCGCTCTGCCTCGCGTTGATCCCGGCGTCGGCGACGCTGCTGCGTGAGCGACCGCGGCTCACGCGGCGCGCGGCGATCCTTGCGACGATCGTCGCACTGCTGGCGGCGTTCGCGCTGTTCTCGAAGATATTGCCGTGGTTCGCGCAGGCGAACCTGCACTGGATCCTTCTGTTCCTGCCGATCCATCTCGCGGTTGCGCTGGCGCTGCAACGGCGTCCGCATCTCGCACGGCAATGAAGCGCGCCGCAGCGATCGTCGTCGTTTCGGTCGTGCTGATCCTCGCGGCAATCGCTGTGCGACACGCCGCGCATAAATCCGTCGGAAGCGCTGGGGGCGCCGTCGACACGGCGTCACGCGAGAACGCCGTCTCGCATGCATTCTCGGCGTCGCAGACCGGTTCGACCCGGGATTCGGACGAAAGGTCGCCGTCGGTCGAAGCAGCACCGAAAGTGTCAAGCGAGATGATCGCGCGCGATGCCGCCGCCGCCGCGAAGGCATGGTGGGCGAGAGCACGACGTGTTACTGCCGCGAAGGAGGTGAAGGAGTTCGGCGCCGATAACGCGGCCTTGCTGCGATTGCCGATCGACGAAGCTTGGAGCGCCTTGAAAACACGCTCCAACAGCGACACGCATGCAATGGTGCTCATGAACTACCTCTCTGGGATTTGCGACGCCGAAAGCACCTACCGCCGCACGCCGCTGAAGCCCGATTTCCTCGCGCGATTGCCGGAAGGCTGGGCGCCGTTCGTCGACCGGCTTCACGAGATGCAAGCGGACGTACACGCAGCGCGCGTGAGCCGATGCGACGGCGTCGGCCGCGAAAGCTTGCGCGCCTTTCTTCTCGATCACATCGATCGGCTGCTCAACGACGACAGTCCCGAAACGCGGCTCGCGATCGTCAGCGACAATCCGAACGACGCCGAGGCGATCACCGATCTTCGCGAACTCGCCCGCGAAACGCCCGGGCCGCAAGTCGATCGCACGCTCGGCAGCCGGTTGCTCCGTTCGGCGGATGCGTCGCAGCAGGCCGAAGGCCGCGCGATCCTCGAACGTCTCGCGCCAAACGATCCGACGGTCGCGATCGAGCTCGCGTACTGCCTGACCGAAGGCTGCGATCACTTCGCGGCGAACCCTTCCGCCGCGATGCCGTGGATCGAGATCGCCGCCGGCCTCGGCGAGCAGTCCGGGTTCTACATGATGGCGAAGGCGCTCGATGCATCGAACGACGCCGCTGGCGCCTGGGCGTGGTCGAACTATGCGCTCGCTCTCGCGCTGGCAGGCTGCTTCGAAACCGGAGTGCCGTCTTACATCTACGTCGCGAACGACGCCGTCGACGAATCGCGGCGCCGGCATTCGCTGAACGCGACGCAACATAATGCCGGACTCGCGGAGTACTACGCGATCTCCGGCCGCTGGCAGCAGAAGGCGATGGAGCGGCTCTCCTGCGGCGAATGACGCCTGGCCCGCGCGCCGCGCGCGGTTGCCGTTGTCGCAGGTTACGGAGCATCATCGGGCCATGGACCAGCTCGTGACCGCTCTGCCGCAGGATCCGACCCGCACCGACCCGATGGTCGTGAACTGCGTCGCGTATTCGAGCGAAGGCAGGAAGCTGCGCAACATCACGATCGACGAGATCAGCGACGTCCTCAAGATCCCGGACCAGTTCGTCTGGGTCGGCCTGCACGAGCCCGACGAAGCGCTGCTCGAGAAACTTCGCGAGGAATTCGACCTGCACGAGCTCGCGATCGAGGACGCGCACTCGGCTCACCAGCGCCCGAAGATCGAGGTCTACGCGGATTCGCTCTTCATCGTCGCGCACACCGCGCAGGTCGTCGGCGGCAAGATCGCGTTCGGCGAGACGCACATCTTCATGGGCCGCAATTATCTCGTGACCGTGCGTCACGGCGCCTCGCTCTCGTACGCGACCGCTAGGCGCAGCTGCGAGCAGACGCCGGAGCTGCTCGGGCTCGGACCGAGCTACGGTCTCTATTCGGTGCTCGATTTCATCGTCGACAACTTCTTCCCGATCGTGCGGAGTTTCCGCGAGGAACTGCAGGAACTCGAGGAAGACGTCTTCGAAGACACCTTCAAGCGCGAGACGATCCGCAGCCTCTACGAGTTGAAGAAAGAGCTCGTCACGCTGCGCCTCGCGATCGCGCCGTTGCAGGACATCGTGAACCAGCTGACGCGGCTCTATCCCGGCCTCATCCGCGAGGAGGTGCGACCGTACTTCCGCGACGTCTACGATCACGCCGCGCGCATCAACGAGTCGACCGACACGATGCGCGAGATGCTAACCGCGGCGCTCAGCGTCAATCTCGCGCTGGTCACGGTCGCGCAGGGCGAAGTCGTCAAGCGCCTCGCCGGCTGGGCGGCCCTTCTCGCCGCGCCGACGCTGCTCGCGAGCTGGTACGGCATGAACTTCCACGCGATGCCCGAGCTCGACAAGCCGTGGGGCTATCCCGCGATGATCATCGTCACGGCCGGCATCTGCGGCGTGCTGTACTGGGTGCTGAAGCGCGCGAAGTGGCTTTGATCGTCCTGCAACAGACGCCGCGTTTTCAACTTGCTGCTTGCGCTTTCTCCCTCTCCCGCTTGCGGGAGAGGGTTGGGGTGAGGGCAAGCTGGGTTCGACTTCCAGGAGCTTCCCTCATCCGCCTTCGGCACCTTCTCCCGCAAGCGGGAGAAGGAAAATCTTGACTGACCACGACCCCCGCGACACGCTCGCGCGATGAATCTCGCCGCGAAGCTCGGCTGGCTCCTGCTCGCTTTCCTCGGCGCGTGCAGCCTCGCCGTGCTTGCGCTGCATCGCGGCGAGACGGTCAATGCGTTCTGGCTGCTCGCGGCGACGCTTTCGCTCTTCTTCATCGCGTACCGCTTCTACGCGCGATTCATCGCCGATCGCGTGCTCGGGCTCGACGCGACGCGCGCGACGCCGGCGATCCTTCGCGACGACGGCCTCGACTACGTGCCGACCGACCGGCGCATCGTCTTCGGCCATCATTTCGCCGCGATCGCCGGCGCGGGGCCGCTGGTCGGGCCCGTGCTTGCGGCGCAGATGGGTTATCTGCCGGGCACGCTGTGGATTCTCGTCGGCGTGATCTTCGCCGGCGCCGTGCAGGATTTCATGATCCTTTTCTTCTCTCTGCGTCGCGACGGTCGCTCGCTCGGCGAGATGATCCGCGCCGAGATCGGTCCCGCCGCCGGCATCGTCGCGATGATCGGCGTGCTGGCGATCATGTTCATCATCCTCGGCGTGCTCGCGCTCGTCGTCGTCAACGCGCTCGCAGCGAGCCCGTGGGGAACGTTCACGGTCGCGACGACGATTCCGATCGCGCTGCTGATGGGACTTTATCTCCGATTCCTGCGTCCCGGCCGCGTGCTCGAGGTTTCGGCGATCGGTCTCGTACTGCTTCTTCTCGCCGTCGCCTTCGGCAGCAGGATCGCGGCCGATCCCGCGTGGGCCGCCTGGTTCACGTACGACGGAAGAACGCTCGCGCTGATGCTGATCGGCTACGGATTTCTCGCGTCGGTGCTGCCGGTGTGGCTCCTGCTGGCGCCGCGCGATTATCTCTCGACGTTCCTCAAGATCGGCACCGTGGCGCTCCTCGCCGCCGGCATCGTGCTGACGCTGCCGGAGCTGCGCATGCCGGCGCTGACGCGCTTCGTCGACGGCAGCGGGCCCGTGTTTTCCGGCGCGCTGTTCCCGTTCCTATTCATCACGATCGCGTGCGGCGCCGTGTCGGGCTGGCATTCGCTGATCGCATC
>DASZWL010000212.1:0-8156 GCA_035546695.1 Rhodanobacteraceae bacterium
GACGAGCCGCCATTCTTCCCGATGGTCCGCCGAGTCGCCCGCGACGAGCACGCGCATCCGTGGCTCGTGCGTCACGGCGCTCGCGAAGATGCGGCGCGCGCGCCAGTCGAGCACGCGACGCTCGAACGAGAACAGCGTCGCGCCGACGTCGCGCTCGTAGTTCGGCCAGCGCTCGCGCAACACCGCCATGCCGGTTTCGCCGAGCTTCGCGCGGCGCTCGTGACCGAAGCTCGCGCTGCGCGCGTGGCGTACGTAGACGTTGCCGGCGATCAGGTGGCGATAACCCTTTGCCGACGCGCGCTGGCAGAAATCGTTCTCTTCGCCGTAACCGCGCGGAAACGCGGCTTCGTCGAGCCCGCCGACTTCGTCGACGACCGCGCGACGGATGTACATGCAGAAACCATTTCCGGTCGGAAGCTCGGGATACAGCGTGCCGGCGTCATGCCAGAGTGCGCGTGCGGCGTGCTCGAACGTCCAGCGCGAGGGCCACGGATTCTCGCGCTCGAGCTCGGGCACGGAAAACGCGCCGGCGTTGTCGGAGACCGCGGTCACGGTCGCGACATCGGCGCGGGATGCAACGGCGCGGCGCAAACCGGTCAGCCAGTTCGGTCCGACTTCGGTGTCCGCATTGAGCAGCACGACGTCGGCGCGTCCTGCTTCGGCGATGCCGCGATTCGCGGTCGCGGTGAAGCCCCGGTTCTTCTCGTTGCGCAGCAACGTGACGCCTTCGCGCGATGCGTAGCGTGCGAGCAGCGGAGCGATCGCGGGATCGGGGCTCGCGTCGTCGATGACGATGAGGCGCGCGCGGCCGGTCGTGTGCAGCAGCACCGATTCGATGCAGCGCTCGACGAGTACGGGTGCGTCGTAGACCGGAATCACGATCGCGACGTCGAGTGCCGCGCAATCGACATCGGACACGATGCGACCGATCGGTTCGAGCGTTCGCGCGGATTCGCTGACCGCGCTTCCCGCGCGACCGAACGCGATCGCGAGCGGCTTGTCGGCCAGCGCTTCGCCGCCGCGATCGCGGCGCGGCCTGACACTCGCCGATGATGTGCCTGACGGCGAGAGCGAGAAGTCGAATCGCGCACAGCCTTCCGCGTCGGCACGCGTGCTTGCGAAGAACTCGCCGTCGAGGTCGATCGCAATGACCGACCCCGCAAGCGATGCGTCGAAGCGCATCGAGAGCGCATCGCCGGACCACGACCTCTCGCGCAGCGGCGAAGTCGGCGGCGACGGCGATGGAGCGCGGGCGCGAAGGAACGAACGCATCGCGCGAGCTTAGCCCGCCGCGCGCCACGTTGCAGCTTCGGCGACGACGCCTTCTTCGGCGAAATCGAGATCGAGCACGCTGCCGTCCTCGATCGCGCCGAGCAGCGCGCGCTGCGATGCCGTAAGCATCGCGCGGTCGCGCTCGGCGACGGCGTGACGGCGAAGCTCGGGCTCGATCCAGGAGGCAATCGCGACCGGATCGGGCGCGACGAGCCCTTGCACGCCGAGCGCGACGAGATCGGCATGGAGCCGCGTCGCGGTCGCGTACGAATCGGCGATGAGCTCGCCGTAGTCGACGACGATGCGAGGCCAGCCGCGCGTTGCCGCGAATGCCGAACGCGTGTAGCGCTCCCACAATGCGAGCGCGTCGTTGCGATCGAGCCCATCGCGCGCCGCGAGCGAGTCCGCGACCTCGAGCGGATCACGCACGACGTGCACGAACACCGGTCGCGTCAAGAGCGGCAGCAGCTCGCGCACGAGCAGGCAGAGCCGCGGCTCCTTGACGAACCACGGCCGGCGCGGCGCGAGCGTGTCGAGGATCGCGGCGACTTCGCGGCGGAACGCGTCGATCGCTTCAGGCAGTGCGTCCACGGGCGGTTGCTTCCAGTCGCCGCCGGCCGCGGCGAGTCGGCGCACGCAGGCGCTATGCAGCTCGGCAAGCTCGTAGTGACCGCGCGGATTGTCAGGTCCGATCAGCAGCGCGGAATTCTCGCCGGGCCAAGCGCCGAATCTTGCGAGAAGTCCCGCGACGCTCGACGTACCGGAACGGTGCATGCCGAGCACGACGATCTCGCCGCCGGCCGGCCGCGCGAGCACCGCGGGCCGATGCGGAGTCGGAGATGCCGGGCGCGGACGGAACGCGCCGCATTCTTCGAGTACTCCGACGAGGCGATCGGCGCTCGTGTCGATGTCGTGATCCGCGGCGAAGCGGATCGCCGATGCGCGACGATCGACGTCGCGCGATTCGTACGCGGCGCGCAGCGCGTCGACAAGCGACTCGACGTCGGGCTCGGCCCAGCGGCAGTGCAGATGATCGTTCGCGGCGACGAGCCGGGAGCGCGCGACGACATGCCCGTGCACACGCGCAAGCTCGGCCTGGCTACCGAAATCGCCGGCAATCAGCGTCCGGCCCATCGCGATCGCTTCGGCCGCGAGCGGATCCCACGCACCGCTGCGCCGCACCGACACGTAGGCGTCGGCCGCGCCGAGCCACTGCGCGCGCTCTTGATCGGGAAACGCCCAGCCTTGCAGCAGGCGCACGCGCGCACCGTCCGTTTCTTCGACGAGCCGCGTCAGCGACTTCGTCATGTCGGCGTCGTGCGCGGGACAGAGCCGCAGAAGCAACTCGACCGGCGCATCGGCATCGAACGCGCGCCGGAACGCCGTGATCAGAACGTCAGACGCGTCGCGCACGAGATCCTCGGCGACGGCGGCGAAGACGAAGTGTCCTTGCGGATGGCGCGGCGAGGGCACGCGCGGATGGAAATAATCGCGATCGACGCCGAGCGGCACGATCTCGATCGGCACTCGAGCTCCGCCGGCGCGAAACGCCTCGGCCTGGAACGCGTCCGGCACGATGAGCCGGTCGAGCGTGTTCGCGGCGCCGGCCCATTCGGTCGGCACGCGGTCGAAGTCGCAGAAGCCGAGTCCCGCGCGCACGCGGCCATGCGCGCGCGCGAACGAAGACGCGGGCGCACAGACGATCGCGGCGTCGGGCGATGCGGGCCATTGGCGCTGCGACGCGAGCTCGAGCCGGAAATCCTGCGCATCGGCAAGCTCGCTTCGCAACGGCTCGAACGATGTGCGCAGTCCGCGCGCGTCGATGCGGCGCACGTAATCGCGCGCGAGCCGAGCGTAGACCGTCGGCATGCGCGTCACGCCTTGCCACAGGACGTTGCCGCGATAGCGCTCGGCGAGCCGTTGCTGCCAGCGCGCCGCAAACGTCGCGCGGCTTCGCTCGAAGATGCCGGTGCGAAAGCTCGTGTCCTCGCTCGTCGAACCGTGCTGCTCGTGACGCAGCGTCACCGCGCCGGCGAGCGCGCTCGCGATGCCGACGTCGGCGGCGCGCAGGCAATAATCGGTGTCTTCGAAATAACTGTGGAATGCGGCGTCGAGCGCGCCGATGCGATCGAGGCAATCGCGCCGGATGTACGCGAGCGCGAACGCGATGCCTTCGACGCGGCGAAAGCGCGTGTACTGCGCGACGTCGCGCTCGGCGAGTCCCGATTCGGTCTGCTGTCCCCACAGCCGATCGGGCTCGATGAACGCGCCGGTGTGATAGACGCGGCCTTCAGGCTCGGGGCCGAGCAGCCGGCAGCCGACGATGCCGATGTCCGGCGCGGCGTAGGCCGCGTCACGCAGGCGGCCGAGCCAGTCGCGTTGCGTGAACACGAGATCGTTGTTGAGCAGCACGACGTCGTCGTCGGGCCGCGCGGCGGCGATGCCGGCGTTCATGCCGCGCACGAAACCGAGATTTTCCGGCATCGTCAGGATGCGCACGCGATCGGCGTACGCGACAAGCGCGCGCGGCGTCTCGTCGCTGCTGCCGTTGTCGACGACGATGACCTCGGCCTCGTCGAGATCGGTCGCGAGCAGCGAGTCGAGGCTCTGCCGCGTCAGCGGCCATTGATTCCACGCGAGGACGATCAATGCGACACCGCGCATGTCAGTCGTTCCGCGGCGCGCTTGCGGGCCAGATCTGCGCGAAGAGGCGATCGACCTCGTCGACCGCGAACGTCTCGAGCGGCGCGAGCAGCACGCGCGCGGACGCTTCGGCAGCCGGGCTCTCTTCGCGCGCATCGGCGAGGACTCGCGCGCGAAACGCAGGGTCGTCCGCGCGCCCGGGATCGGCAGCAAGACGCGCGGCGGCGATCACGAGCTGTCGCGGCGAGACGCCGAGTCGCGCGGCGAGATCGCCGAGCCGCTTCGCATCGATGTCGGCGCCGGGCATGCTCATGACGCGGCTTCGTGATGCATGTCGCGATGATAGGCCTCGAACACGGCATCGCGCGCGCCTTCGAGCACGCTGCGGCCGTGCTCGATCCAGACGACGCGATCGCAGAGCTCGGCGATCTGCTTCTCGTCGTGGCTGACCAGCACGACCGTATGGCCCTCGCCCATGCGCTCGCGGAGCGCCGCGCCGGATTTCTCCTGGAACTCGGCGTCGCCGACCGCGAGCACCTCGTCGATCAGCAGCACGTCGGGCTCGATCTGGATCGCGACCGAGAACGCGAGCCGCATGACCATGCCGGACGAATACGCCGCGATCGGCTGCTCGAAGAAATCGCCGAGCTCGCAGAACTCGCGGATCGCCGGGAGGCGCGTCTCGATCTCGCGGCGACGAAGGCCGAGCATCAGGCCCGAGAGGATCGCGTTGTCGCGTCCCGAGAGATGCGGCGTGAAACCGAGCGCGAGCGAGAGCAGCTGGCACGAGACCGGCGCGCGCTTCACGCGGCCGCGGTCCGGCGCGAGGATGCCGGCGACGACGCGCAGCAGCGTGCTCTTGCCGGCTCCGTTGCGGCCGATCACGCCGAGCCGCTCGCCGCGGCGCAGGCTGAGGCTGACGTCTTCGAGCGCCCAGAAGCGGCTGTCGCCGACGCTGCGTTGCGCGTCGAACGCGATGCCGACGCGATCGAGCTCGATCAGGACTTCGCTCATGTCGCGAGCTTCGGATAGCGCGGCGCGAGTCGCGCGACGATCGCGCTGCCGATCGCGCAGGCGCCGATCGAGATGACGCCGACCTTCGCGAGCCCGATCCAGTTCGGCCACCAGCCGTGGATCAGGATGCCGCGCGTCGCTTCCATCAATACGGCGATCGGATTGAGCTCCATGATCTCGCGCAGCGGCGACGGCACTGATTCGAGCGAGAAGACGACGCCGGAGAGGAACATGACGACGGTCAGCACCTGCTCGATCACGAAGCGGAGATCCGGCACCAGCGGCACGAGCGCTGCGACGACGAAGCCCGCGCCGGCCGCGACGAGGAACACCGCGACGAACACGATCGGCAGCGCGAAGTACGCGCGGTTCGGCGGATAACCGGCCAGCCAGAGGATCACCAGAAGCAGCGCGAAGATGAAGAGGAACTTGATCGTGTCGGCGCACATCTGCACGAGCGGGAACACAAGCGGTGGCAGATGCACTTGCCGGATCATCGGCAGGTTCGTCCAGATCGCGTAGCCGCCGTGCGTGATGCACGATTTCATCCACTGCCAGACCGTGAGGCCGATCAGCAGCATCGGCAGGTAATCGGGTCCACCGGTCTTCAGGATGACGTCGAAAACGAGCCAGTACACGGCCATCTGCAAGGCCGGATCGAGCACCCACCAGATGAGGCCGAGATAGCTGCGCGCGCGCTCGGCGCGAAGCTCGGCATACGTGCTGAACAGGATGAGCTCGATCAGGTGCTGGCGCATGCGCATCGTCGCGTCGCGAGGCGCAGAAGCATACAGGACGCGCCGCGAGCCCGGCGCCGGCGCGCGCTGCTCAGCGGACGCAGAGGCCGTCGAGCATGGGGCCGGCGAACGCGAGCGCGAGCAGCAGCGCGGCCAGCGCAGCGCCGAAGGCGATGCTGGTCGCGCCGAACGCGATCGGCCCGGATTCGGGCGTCTCGCGCGGACGGATGCTCGCGTAGAACGAGCCCGCGAACGCGCAAAGGAACGGGATCATTGGAAACAGGAATCGCGCCTTGACGTGCAGCACCGAAAAGAGCGCGAGCTGATAGCCCGCATACGCGGCGACGAGCGTGATCGCGATGCCCGGCCGACGTCGCCAGCACGCGATGCCGAACGCGGCGCCGGCGAGCATCAGCGCGTGGAAGACGTCGTTGGCGGCGGTCAGCGTTCGCGTCGGCAAAGGGCCCGACTCGTAGATCGAGAGATGTCCCGCGCAGGCAGGGCCCGGCAGCTGCGAGACGAGCGGCGTCTTCGCTTCGAACAGGCGGAAATACTGGCGCGAGAGCTGATCGAGCGCGACGCGGCCGATGCCGCGCTCGTCGACATAGCTCTTTACTTTGTCCATGTACGCCGCGTTGCGCTGTTGCGGCGTCGCGCCGCTTTCGAGGAATTCCTTCAGCGTCGCGCCGCCCATGTCGTCGACGTAATCGGCACGCGAGCGGTCGGTGAGGCCGACCCAGAGGTTGTAGACCGAGCTGTCGGCGATCATCGGCCGTCCGTATTCGCGCCAGCCGTGCCAGAGCGCCGGCGCCGTCGTCGCCGCGAGCGCGAGCAGGAACAGCGACGCGGACACGATGCGAAAGCGCGGGCGGCCTTCCCGCACGAACGCGATCAGGAAGAACGGCCAGAACGCCGCGAGAAGGCTCTTGGCGAGAATCGCAAGCCCGGTCGCAGCGCCGGCGATCGCCGAGCCGGCGCGCGAGGTCGGCTCGCGCAGCAAAAGCCAGAACACGAGCAGCACGAGCAAAAGATGCGGCACTTCCGGCCAGAGCCAGTGCGCATAAGCCGCATTGGCTGGATTCAGCACGAACAGCGCGGCCGCGACATTCGCCGCGCGCACGCGGCCGTCGATACGAAGCCAGATCGCGCGAAGGAGCGCCGCGCACGCGACGAAGAGGATCGTCTGCACGATCTGCGCGGCGGCGACGTGCACGCCGAAGATCGCGTAGATCGTCGCAAGGAACAACGGCTGCAGCGGCGGCCAGATCGTGCTCGGCATCCACGGCCCGCCGCCGAGGATGCCGATCGCGAATTGCTGATAACTCGCCTCGTCGCCGATCAGCCGCTTCGCGCCGTGGCCGTAATACGCAAGCCAGAGCAGCGCCTGCCCGGCGAGGAAGATCGCGACGGCAGCGACGCCCGCCGCTTTCCGGCGCCGCGTCGCGACGGGCGAGGCGGCGGCGCTCATTTCGGCGTCAATGCGCGGGTGCGTCGCCCGACGATCCGCGCGCACGGCGCTTGGCCGGCGCGTGGAACGTCGGCGTGAACTTCTCGTGCGTGCCCTTCGTCGAGATGCTTTCGACGTAGTACCAGTAGTCCTTGCACGGATCGATCGTGTCGTCGCGGTACTCGTACTTGTGCGTCTCGTCGGACGTGCCGGCGCCGAGGATCGGATCCTTGTTGATCTTCGTGAAGTCGCCCTTCTCGCTGTCGCCGCGATAGACGTCGAACGCGAAGCTGTCCTGCTCGCTCGCGGTGCTCCAGCGAGCGGTGTTCGCGATGCGCTGGTCCGGCGCGAGCGCGCTCTGATCGCCGCAGTCGCCTTCGGGCGGCGGCGCTTTCGCCGTCATCGCGTTCTCCGGTGCAGGCGTCTTCGCCGGCGCGGGCGCCGCAGGCGCCGGTTTTGCCGCTTCGGTCGAAGCCGGCGGCTCGGTCGGACCGCCGCATGCGGTCAGGAGCGCCAGCACGGAGGCGGCGAGAACGGTGACGGCGGCGACACGCATGGGAACTCCTCGGATTCGATGGTTGTTTCGGAACGGGCGCGCAACGAGCGCGCACGCCGGCGGCAAGGCCGCTCGCGCATCCGCCGCGACGCGGGGTCTGGACAGATGCGGGCGCGCGCCACGATAGTCGTCCGATGCTACCCGTGGCAACTTTCCGGCCGGTCCGCCGCGTCGGCCGGACGACCGCTTTCGCTCTCTTGCTCGGCCTCGTGCTCGCCGCGAGGTGCGGCGCCGCGCCCCTTGCGTGGAGCATCGAGATCACGCCGGACGGAGAATTATTTCCGGCGCTCGATCTCTCGCAGCGTCCGACCGCCGCCACGCCCGGCGGCGGCAACGGCCTCGTGCTCGTGCGCGTGCACGGCGACGGCACGCCGCGGCATCTCGTTCTTCGGGTCGAGACGCCGGGCCTCCGCGCGCCGGCCGTCGTCGAAGCCGATCTCGGCGCGCGCGACACGATCGAGCTGCGGCCGCGTCTCGACTGGGACAT
>DASZWL010000213.1:0-6019 GCA_035546695.1 Rhodanobacteraceae bacterium
CGGATTGCTGCGCTTCTTGTCGGTGAGGAAGTTCGCGCCGGCGACGGAATCGGCCAGCGTCTTGCGCAACGCGGCGACCTGACGCGCGTCATTATTGGATTCCTCCACTTTCGCGCGCATGTCGTCGACGGCCGCCTGGCGATTGGCCAGCGATTCGTTCATGTTGACGATCAGCAGGATCAGCGCGAGCGCCGCGAGCCCGAGATTGAGCGGCAGGCGCACGTCGCGCCGGCGCGCCCGCCGTTCCTGCGGCAAAAGGTTGATCTGCAAGCGGCCCGTCCCGGGCTCGCCGCGCCAGGCGTCGACGCCGTCGAGCGCCGCTGCGCTCGGCGGCAGCGTGCCGATCGCCTGATCGAGTTGCGCGCGCGGCAGCAGCACGAGCTCGACGTTGAGATTGCGCCCCGACGCATCGCGACCGAGCACGCGGCTGTCGAAGTAGATCTGGTCGGCCTTGAACGGCGTCTGCCGGTCCATCTCGAACGAGAGCACCTGGCGCAGGTTGTCCTCGGCCGCGGCCGGCAGCACGAGATTGCGCTGAAGGACGCGCTCGGACGGAATGCAGAGCACCGTGCGCACGCCGGGATCGTCGATCGCCGCGCGCAAGCGCTGGAACTCGGCGCCCTGCGCCTCTGCCGGCAGGCTGCGCGAGATGCGCGCGTATTCGCTCGCACGATCGCCGCGCTCGCGCCAGACGACGATCTCGTCGGAGCGGGGATCGAGCAGCAGCGATTCCGAGCGCTCCTCGACGAGCGCACGCCAGCGCGGCGGAAGGCAAGCGAGAAGCTCGCTGCCCCACCACCGGAAAAAACCCGGCAGCGGCGTCTTCGCCAGACGCGTCCTGAGACGAGCCAGTTGTCGTTCGAAAACGGGATTCACGGGAGTCTAGGAGGTTTCCCCATCCCGCCATCGCAGGATCACGAAGGGCCTACCGCCCGCGCTGACCCCGCCCATGCGGATGGTTGCATCGAGAACCGTGCTCGCGCCGTTTGAAAGCTTGGCACGGGATTTGACACTATACGTGAGCCCGCCGCCGCCCGCCATGATCGGCGAGCCGTCGGGCGCCATGACCGGCGGATTCTGCGTGCCCGGCTGCTGCGACTGGATCTGCTGCACGAGCGCTTCGATCTCTTCGGGCGACGCATCGGGATACATCGCGCGGAGCGCATCCGGATTGGCGAACTGCGCGCTCGGCGTGCCGCGGCCGGAATAGATCGTCACCGCGGGCTCGATCTTCTGGTAGAGATCGTAGGTCATGCCGAGCACCTGCTGAAGCTCGGAAACGGTGTCGAACGGCGCGTTCTTCGGCACGTAGGAGAGACCTGCCGCCTTGTAGTCCGCGGCCTCCGCGCCGTTCGGCCGTTTGAGATCGTCGAAATCGACCCAGTCCATGATCGCGTCGGAAAGCGCGGTCGCGCGATCGAGATCGACGCCGTGCGTGAGGAAGAGATTGGTCAAGAGCTCGCCGTTGCCGTTCGCGTTGGCGTTGAGGTCGATCTTGCCGGAATCGTCCGTGATGCGGACTTCGATCTCGGCATCGCCGTAGCCGAAGGTATACGGACGCCCGTCGCCGACCCAGCGCTGCAGCGGATCGGATTTGCGCAGCTCATAAACCGCGAGATTGAGCCCCGCCTCGGCCGCATAGCGCGCCTGCGTCGTGTCGAAGAGATGGCGCGATTGCAGGTTCTCGGTGCGCGCGATCAGCGAGAAGCTGCCGAGCAGGATCGACAGCATCGCGATGACCCAGAGCACCAGCACGAACGCGATGCCGCGCGAGCGCTTCCCCATCGCACCGCTCATCGGTTGCCTCCGAGCGGGCGCGGGCGGATGCCGCCGATGCCGCGCGAGTTCAGCACGTTGCCGGGCCGGCCCGGCGCATGCGCTGCGCCGACATCGAGCATCAGCGGAATTTCCATCGCCGGAAACGTGACGCGTGCCTCCGGCCGCATCGTGACTTCGATGCGCACCATGACCGGCGTCAGGCTCGGATCGTCCCACTGATCGGACCAGTCGGTGAGCTCGCCCTGATCGTCGAGCGTCCGGTATTCGAATTTGCCGTCGCGGATCTGGTCGAGTAGCACGACCGGCTCGGAATCGGATGGTTTCTTGTTCTCGAGGTCGAAGCCGTTCAGCATCGAATCGCTGAACACGAGCTGCTTGCCGCCGCCCCGGCCGCCGACGAATTGCAGCGTCTGCACGTACGCGCCGCCCTTCGAGAGATAGCCCGGCATCGGCGCGACGAAGCGCATCGCATCGCCGCTGCCCTCGAAGACGTAATTCGCGCCGGTCGTGTCGTCGGTTCCGTACGACAGCGGCAGGATGCGGCTGATCTGATGGCGCATGAATTCCTGCGCGACGCGCAGCCGGTTCGTGCGGTCGATCGCGATCTCGCCCGAATGCAGCGCGTGCACCGCCGTGCGGATCGCGCCCCACGTGCCGGCGAGGAGCAGCGCGAGCAGCACGATCGCGAGCATGACTTCAAGCAGCGTGAAGCCCTTGCTGCGGGGAATCGGAAATCGGGAATGGAAAATAGGAAAATGCGCACGATAGCGCGTCGCGCGCACTCTCCCGATTCCCGATTCCCGATTCACGATTCCCGTACTCATCGGCCGACCGCCCCACCCGCCGCGCCAGGGCTGCCCGGGATCCCTTGTTGCTGCTGCGTATTCGGATCGGGATTCATCGCCCGCAATGTGCTGAAGCGCGCGCTGTGCTGCGCGGAGCCGAAACGGCCGCCCCAGAACACCGTGAGATCGATCTGGTAGATGTCGAACGGCGAAACCTGCAGCGCTCCGGGATTGCCGGCGCCGGATGTGATCGGCGGCTGCATCCCGCTCGGCATGTTCGGCATGCCGGGATTCATCGCGACCTGCGGCGGCGGCTCGACGCTCGACGGATCGACCTCTTGGATGTCGAGCTGCCAGCTGTAGTCGTCGTCGAAGCGCCCGCTCGAAGAGCCCGCCTCGATCGGCTCGCCGACGCCGACGACGTCGAGCTTCGATTCGGCCCAGAGCGCGGCCATCGTGTAGTCGCTCGACATGCGCGTGTTGCGCATCGAAGTGGCGAGCACCTGCATCAGCACTCCGATGCCGATCGCGAAAACGAGAAACGCCGCGACCATCTCGATCAGGCTGAAGCCGGCCTGCCGATGTCTCGGGAGCGATGTGCGCGCGCGTTTCACGACGATCTGGACCCTGTTTCGTCCGCGGAGTTCGCTACTCGGGATGCTCGTCGAGCTCGATCTCGCCCGTGAGCCAGGCGACGTTGATGCGCCATTCGCGCCGGTCCTGCAGCACCGAGATGTGGCCGCCGGTCGAGCTGCCGTCGGCGAAGAAGCGGATGCCGCCGGTGTTCGCGCCGGTCACTTCCTGCTCGGCCGTCGTCAGCCGGAGCGTCATGTCGGTCGGCAGCTTCACTGCCGCCTTGCCCGGTGCCGTGTACGAATTGTTCTCGACGTCGAGCAGCAGGACCTCCTGCTTTCCCTTCACGATCGCCTGCCCGCGCGTGTAGCGCAGCGCCGCGACGAGATCGCGGCTCGCCGCCGTGATCCGCGCCGCGTGCAAGCTCTTGGAGAACGAGAACGTGACCGCCGTCAGCGCGAGCGCGAGCAGCACGATCACGGCCATCAGCTCGATGAGCGTGAAGCCGCGGGAAAGCCGGGATTCGAGATTCGGGATTCGGGATTTGTGCGGTGTTTGCGCGATTGCCGGATCCAGGACGCACGAGCGCCGAGCGCGACGAGCATCAAGTTGCCGCGCTTTGACGAATCCCGATTCCCGAATCCCGAATCCCATTTTTTGCTTACTGCCAATTACCGTAATCCGCATTCACGCCATCGCCGCCGGCCTGACCGTCCTTTCCGAAAAAGAGGACGTCGAAATCACCGTGCTCGCCCGGCGCCTTGTACTGGAACGCGTGGCCGAACGGATCCTTGAGATCGGATTCCTTCGCGTACGGCCCCATCCAGTTCGACGCGTTGCCGGGCTTGCTGAGGAGATCCTCGAGCCGCGACGGCGGCGAGCCATTGTCGAGCGCGTACGCCTCGATCTTGCCCGAAAGCGCCTGCACCTGCGCCTTGCCGGCGCCGTACTTGCCCTTGTCGACGTTCTTGCCGACCTGCTGCACGACGATGCCGGCGACGATGCCGATCAGCACGATCACCGCGAGCATCTCGATGAGGCTGAAGCCCGCCGCGCGCGGCAGGCGGTGGTACTGCGATGTGTTTTTCATGTTTTTCCTCGTTCCTCGATTCGGGAATAGGGAATCGGGAATGGAGAATGGGCGGGCGCGTTCAATTCCCGATTCTCCATTCCCGATTCCCCGCCTTCAGTGCACCGCGCCGGCAATGTTCATGATCGGCAGCACGATCGCAAGCATGATCATCGCTACGACGACCGTCATCACGATCGTCGTCGCCGGCACGAGCGCCGCGAGCAGGCGATCGAGCGTGTTCTTGACCTCGATGTCGAACGTGTCGGCGACCTTCATCAGCATCGTGTCGAGCTCGCCCGATTCCTCGCCGACGCTGATCATCTGCAGCGCGAGCTTCGGAAAGCGCTTGGACTGCGCGAGCGCGTAGCCGAGACCGCCGCCGGTCTTCACTTCCTCGGCCGCCTGCTCGACCGACTGCGCGAGCACCGTGTTCGTCATGACGTTGCGTGCCGTCGCAAGCCCGGTCAGGAGCGGCACGCCGTTCTTCAGCAATGTGCCGAGCGTGCGCGCGAGGCGCGCGGTCTCGATCTTGCGCGTGACGTCGCCGACGATGCGCATCTTGAGCAAGCGCTCGTCGATCTTCAATCGCGCTTCGGGATTCGCCATCTGCCGGCGGAACCAGCCGACGCCGAGCACGATCAGCACGATGATCAGCCACCAGAAGCTTTGCAGCGTCGAGCCGACCGCGAGCACGATCTTCGTGATCAGCGGCATCTCGATGTCCATGTCGGCGAACATCGGCGCGAACTGGGGCACGACGTAGACGAGCAGGATCATCAGCGAGAAGATCACCATGCCGACGAGGAACGCCGGATAGATCATCGCGTTGATGACGCTGGAGCGAAGCTGGCGGCTCCGCTCGAGATAATCGCCGAGCCGCGCCAGCGTGTTGTCGAGCGAGCCGCCGGTTTCGCCGGCACGCACCATGTTGACGTAGAGCTTCGAGAAGCTGCCGTGCTCGGCCTCTAGCGCGTCCGAGAGCGGCGTGCCGCCGCGCACCTGATCGCGCACGCGCTCGAGCATGCGCTTGGCTTTCTCGCCCTCGGGCAGGTCGAGCAGGATCTGCAACGCGCGATCGAGCGGCTGGCCCGCACCGAGCAGCGTCGCGAGCTGCTGCGTGAACTGGACGACCTGCGCCTCGCGCAGCGTCGCGCGCTTGAAGAGCGCGGCGAAAAGACCGGCCGAATCGCCCGAATCCGCCTCGCGCACTTCGAGCGGGATATTGCCGGCATCCTGCAGCTTGCCGATGGCCTCGTCGTGCGTGCCGACGTCCATCTGGCCTTCGAGCGTTTCGCCGGAGGGGGTGACGGCTTTGTAGTAGAAGAGAGTCATTGGCAGCGGGAATCGGGAATGGAGAATTGAGAATGGGTAATGCGAGCCCGAGGCGCGGCAGCGGCGTGCGCTTCTCCGATTCCCGATTCCCTATTCCCGATTCCCATGTTCACGAATCCGACGACGTCACACGCAACACTTCCTCGATCGTCGTCTGTCCGTTCAGCGACTTCACGAGACCGTCCTCGAACATCGTACGCATGCCTTCCTTGCGCGCCGCTTCCTCGAGATCGCCCATGCCGGCGTGCTGCATGATCATGCGGCGCAGGTTGTCCGTCATGACGAGGAATTCCATGATCGTCGTCCGGCCGAAGTAGCCGGTCGGATTCTGGATCGAAGAGCCCGGCTTGTAGAGCTTGATCGGACGCTCGCTCGTGAAGCGCTCGAGCTCGTATTCGCGGATGACTTCCGGCATCGCCTCGTAATGCTCCGCGCTCGAGAGATCGAGGCGACGCACGAGGCGCTGCGCGAGCACGCC
>DASZWL010000214.1:0-18390 GCA_035546695.1 Rhodanobacteraceae bacterium
ATCGTGCTGACGACGAACATCGGCTGCCGCATCCATCTCGCGGCCGGGATTCGCGAGCGCGGCGTTTCGCCGCGAGTCATGCATCCGCTCGCTTTGCTCGCTCGACAGCTGGAGAATGGCGAGCCATGACGCAACGAACGCTCTCGCGCTTCGATCGCGTGCTCGTCGAGATCGAGCGCGCGCTTGGAACGATCTTCGAGCCCGTGCCGGTCGCGGTGCGACCGTCGCCCGCCGAAAATGTCGACGAAGCACCGCTCGACGACACGGAACGCCGGCACGCAGCGGGGTTGATGCGCGTCAACCACGTCGGCGAAGTCTGCGCGCAGGCGCTCTACTTCGGCCAGGCCGCGACCGCGCGCGACGAGCGCCAGCGCGCGCGCATGCTCGAAGCGGCGGCCGAGGAAACCGATCATCTCGCTTGGTGCGGCGAGCGGCTTCGCGAGCTCGACAGCCGCGCGAGCCTCTTCAATCCGCTCTGGTACGCGGGCGCTTACGCGATCGGCGCGGCGGCGGGCATCGTCGGCGACCGGCTGAGCCTCGGCTTCGTCGTCGAGACCGAGCGGCAGGTCGAGGCGCATCTCGGCGAGCATCTCGAGAAGCTGCCAGCGGACGATGCGAAGAGCCGCGCGATCGTTCGCGTGATGAAGGAAGACGAAGCGCGGCACGCGTCGAACGCGCTCGCTGCGGGGGCACAGATGCTGCCCGATCCCGTGCCGGCGCTGATGCGGTTTGCGAGCAAGGTCATGAAGACCGTCGCGTATCGCATCTGATGTTCGCCTCTCGCGCTTTGCGGGAGCGGTCGCGCCGAAGGCGCGGGTGAGGGAAGGCTCTCGCAAGATTGCCCTCACCCTGCCCTCTCCCGCAAGCGGGAGAGGGGAAAGGCACGCGCGTTACATGAGATTGCGGCCGTGGAACAGCTCTTCGATCTCGCGCTTGACGAGCGATTCGATGCGTTTTCGATCCTTGAACGAGAGATCGTCCGCCAGCGCGTCGAAGAGATACGTGTCGAGATCGAAATCCTTCACGTGCATCTTCGTGTGGAAGATGTTTTCCTGATAGACGTTGACGTCGAACATCTCGTACTTCTGCTGGATGTGCTTGGCGAGATATTCCTGGATCGAGTTGATCCGGTGATCGATGTAGTGCTTCCTGCCCTTCACGTCGCGCGTGAAGCCGCGCACGCGGTAATCCATGATGACGATGTCGGATTCGAAGCTGTCGATGAGGTAGTTCAGCGCCTTCAGCGGCGAGATGACGCCGCAGGTCGCGACGTCGATGTCGGCGCGGAACGTCGCGATGCCGTTGTGCGGATGCGTCTCGGGATACGTGTGCACGGTGATGTGGCTCTTGTCGAGATGAGCCACGACCGCGTCCGAGATCATGTCCTTGCCGAGCTTGTCGACGATCGGATGCTCGGAGATCAGGATCGTCACCGACGCGCCCTGCGGGTCGTAATCCTGGCGCGCGATGTTGAGGATGTTCGCGCCGATGATCTCGGCGACGTCGGTCAGTATCTTCGTCAGCCGATCGGAATCGTACGCCTCGTCGATGTACTCGATGTAGCGCTGGCGCTGCTCCTCGGAGACCGCGTAGCAGATGTCATAGATGTTGAAGCTGAGCGCCTTGGTCAGGTTGTTGAAACCCTGGAGCTGCAGCCGCGGAAGGGGTTTGACCACTGCCGGATACCTCGCGAAACCGCCCGCCGATCGAAGGGCGCGGATTATGGGCCAGATCGCTTGCCGATTAAACCGCGCGCGCGGCAGCACCCTGCGGAGCCGAAATCCGATCACCACGCGTGAAGGAATTTGCAATAAGATGTGAAAATCGCCGGCTTGGGGGCGGGCTATCGCTGCGGGAACGGGTCCCGCGCTCCGCCTTTCCGCCGCGCCACACCCTGGCCTGGAGGGTCTACGTGGAAGCGCAAGCGAAGATCGCCGATTTCCGCTACACGTTGCAGCGCGCCGTCAACAAGGTTCAGGCTCCGCCGATGCTGGTGCCGGACCGTGCGGCGATGGAACGATTCCTCGGCGCCTGCCACCGGCGGCGTTATCCGAGCAAGACCGCGATCATCCGTCCGGGCGACTCGGCCAACATCCTCTATTACGTGATCGACGGCTCGCTAACGGTCTCCTCGGAAGACGAGGAAGGCCGCGAGCTGATCCTCGCCTATCTCAATCGCGGCGAGTTCATCGGCGAGATGGGCCTTTTCGTCGAGACGCCGCGACGCGAAGTCATGGTGCGCACGAGAACGCCGTGCGAGCTTGCCGAGATCGGCTACGAGCGCATGTTCAACCTCTTCGAGGGACCGCTGCGCGACGAGTGCCCGAAGATCCTGTTCGCGATCGGCTCGCAGCTGACGAACCGTCTCCTGCACACGAGCCGCAAGGTCAGCCGCCTCGCGTTCATGGACGTGACCGGTCGCGTCGCGAAGACGCTGATCGATCTCACCGACGAGCCCGACGCGATGACGCATCCAAGCGGCACGCAGATCCGCATCTCGCGCCAGGAGATCAGCCGCATCGTCGGCTGCTCGCGTGAAATGGTCGGGCGCGTGCTGAAGCAGCTCGAGGAGCAGGGAATGATCACGGTGTCAGGCAAGACGATCGTCGTGCTCGGCACGCGAGGGGCTTGAACGCACCGGAAGTCACGCTTGCGGCATGATGGGGCGACGCGCCGAAACTCGGCCGCTTATTTCGGAAGGTATTCCGCGCACGGCGCCGTCGTCGGCATCCCCGCCAGCGCATCGAACCGGTCGGCGGCATCTCCGAAGCCGGCTGCGCGAAGTGCCGACATGAGCTCGCCGACGGCCATCGCGTCGAACGCAAAACCCGTCTCAATGCGCGCCCTCATTCCCTCGTAAGTCCGTTCGACGGCGTCGTGATCGACCGCGATCGACGCATCGGATCTGGCATACACGTTCGCGAGCGCTTCGAGCGCACGATCGAGCACGGCCTCGTCGAGCCAGTACCCGTGAGCCATAACGCCGCGTCGATCGTCGAACGCCTTGGTCGACTTCAGGGGATCATCGTCGAGCAGGACGAGATCGGCGCGAAGACCTTTCCGGATCGCGCCGAACTCGTCCGCGACACGCATCGCCCGAGCGGGTTCGATCGTCGCGCTACGAAGCACCTCGACCGGCGAGAGGCCGGCGCGCTCGAGCTCGTGCAACTCGTCGATGAGCGCGAATCCCATGACCATGAAGGGATAGCCAGCGGCATCGGTTCCGGCGAGGAAGCGTGCATGCTCGGCGGCGAGCCGCGCGGTGATCGTGCGCATGTAACCCGCTGCGGCAAGGCCGGCGCGAGCGGAATCGTCCGCCGGCGTTGCCGCGAGACGGCGCCATTTCTCGCGGCGGCGTTCCGGGACGTAGCGATTCTGCGGCCGCTCGAGCAATGCGTCCGTATCCTTGCCGCGCGCATGGCCGATGCCCGTGTAGAGCGTCGGAGTGTTCCAGACGTCTGGCCCGTCGACGACGGCCGCATAGTCGGTTTCGCCGATCGTCAGCGTGCGATCATCGAGAAATCCCTTGAGATGCTCGAGCGTGCGCATGCCGTGCGCGACGGCGTAGCGCACCGGTATGTCGTGCGGCACGTGCCCGACGAGATCCATGCCGAGCCGGCTCGCTTCGTCGGCGACGGCATCGAAGATCGGCCGAGGCAAGTTGTTGTGCACCTTGATGAAGTCGTAGCCGCATGCGGCCTGCTGCCGCACGAAGCGGCGGCCATCGAGCGCGTTGCGCGCCAGTACGGCATAGCCTTCGATCGGCGCGGCGTTGATGATCGTGCCGGCGACATACATCGACGGTGCGAGCACTCGCCGTGCACTGACCGCGTCGCGCATGCGCAGGAGCCAAGGAAATCCGTCCATTTCGCGCACGGCCGTGACGCCGTTGGCGAGATCGAGCAGCCAGTCCGACGCCGAGTCCGAATGCACGTGCATGTCGACGAGCCCCGGCGCGAGATAACGGCCGCGGCCGTCGATCACGACGGGATGTTCGAGCTTCGGCTCTGCGCCGTTCTCGCCGATCCAGTAGATCGTCGAATTCCAGACGACGACGGTTTCCGACGGTGACGCTGTCGCCGCGACGGCGTCAACGACGCGAACGTTCCTCAGCACGATCTGCCCGTGAACGGCCGCGGATGCCATTTCCTCCAGAATCCCGGCGATCGCCGTCTCCTGCCGTGCATTGTGCAAGGCAATTTGAAGCGGCGTCGCGACCGGCGCGGCCGTCTTCGCGCAAACGGCGTCGGCCACGAGCGCGAGACAGAGCGCAACGATCAGGATGTCGCGTCGAGCCATTGCACGACCACATCGATGCCGCGGCTCCAGTGATCGCGGACAGCCTGCGCAGCCGCCCTCGCCTCGCCCCTTCGAAGCGCTTGTGCGATACGCTCGTGGTCCGCGCAGGAACCCTCCCGGTCCGCCGTGCCGCGTCGATGCGCACCGTCGAATCGGCGCGCGCGATCGTGCTCGACGGCGATCAGATCGAGCAGGCGAGGGTTGCCGCAGTCGCGAACCAGACGCTCGTGGAATGCATGATCGAGCTCATACTGCTGGCGTTTTCGCTTCTCGCGCGAAAGCCGCTCGTTGAGCGCAAGGAGATCATCGGCGAGATTCTTCGAACGGCTCGCCGCCAGCTCCACTGCCGCGGCTTCGAGCGCGCCGATGATTGGAAACGTCTCGCGGACCGAGTCGGCATTCGCCGTCACGACCGTGAAGCCGCGATTCGGTCGTGAACGGACGAGTCCATCCTTTTCGAGCGCGATCAGCGCCTCGCGCACTGGCGTGCGGCTGACGCCGAGTCGCCCGGCCAGTTCGACTTCGTCGAGCTTCGCGTCCGGAAGCAGCTCGCGATTCACGATCATCGAGCGCAGGACGATGCCGATCTTGTCGCGGGCCCGATCGAGTGTTATTTCCTGCATCATGTATACATGATGCAGGATTGTTCTTCGCCAAGTCAATGGGTTGCACGGGCCGATCACCCGAAGGTCGCGCTGGATTTACCAAAGGTGCGACTTCGTCAGGCCTTGGATAAAGGAAAAGCATCCCGGCGTTGAGCCGGCGTGCCCTCACCCTGCCCTCTCCCGCAAGCCGGAGAGGGAAAAGACCTTGCCAACGCATGCGCGCTACTTCGCCACAAGCCGGAGGCGTCGAGGCGCCCGAGATCACGGGAAGACCTTGCAAAGGCTTGCGCGCTACTCCGCCTCTTCGGCAAACAGGCTCTTCAATGCGGCACCGGGGTCGGCCGCGCGCATGAACGTCTCGCCGACGAGGAACGCCTCGATGCCCTCCGCGCGCAGACGCGCGACGTCGTCCGGCGTGCGGATGCCGCTCTCGGTCACGAGCAAGCGATCGTACGGGACCTGCGGTGCGAGGCGCAGCGTCGTGTCGATCGATGTCTCGAACGTGCGCAGGTCGCGGTTGTTGACGCCGATCAGCGGAGCGGGAATCGCGAGCGCGCGCTCGAGCTCTTCTTCGTCGTGCACTTCGACGAGCACGTCGAGATCGAGCTCGGCCGCGAGCAGCGCGAGCTCCAGCAGCGTCGCGTCGCCGAGTGCGGCGACGATCAGGAGGATGCAATCGGCGCCGATCGCGCGCGCTTCGTAGACCTGGTACGCGTCGATCACGAAATCCTTGCGCAGCACCGGCAGCTCGCAGGCGTCGCGCGCGGCCGCCAGGAACGCCTCGCTGCCCTGGAAGAAATCGGCGTCGGTCAGCACCGAAAGGCAGGCGGCGCCGTTCGCCGCATAAGTCCGCGCGATCTCGGCCGGGTCGAAATCGGCGCGCATGACGCCCTTGCTCGGGCTCGCCTTCTTGATCTCGGCGATGACGGCGGGGACACCCTCTTCGATGCGGGCTTCGAGCGCCGCGACGAAGCCGCGCGTCGGTGGCTGCGACGCAGCGCGCGCGGACAGCTCGCCGATCGGCATGCGCGCGCTGCGGTCGCGGATCTCCTCGACCTTGCGCGCAAGGATCTTCTTCAGGATGTCGCTCATCGCCTATCGAGCCGCCGCGAGCCGCCGGGTCGTTTCCGCGAACGCGTCGAGTTTCGCGCGTGCGGCGCCGCTCGCCAAGACCTCGCGGGCGCGAATGACGCCTTCTGCGATCGAGTCGACTTTTCCGGCGACCGCAAGCGCGGCTCCGGCGTTCAGCGCGACGATGTCGCGCGCCGCGCCAGCACGATCCTCGAGCGCTTCGAGCACGCGCGCGCGCGATTCCATCGCGTCCGCGACTGCGAGCGCGGACGTCGGCGCGCGCGCGAGGCCGAAATCGGCGGGATCGATGTCGTATTCGCGCACCGTGCCGTCGCGAAGCTCGGCGACCGCGGTCGGTGCGCCGAGCGAGATCTCGTCGACGCCGTCGCGGCCCCAGACGATCATCGCGCGCCGCGCGCCGAGACGCTGCAGCACGCGCGCCTGGATGCCGACGAGATCGGCATGGAACACGCCCATCAGGATGTTCGGCGCGCCGGCCGGATTCGTCAGCGGGCCGAGTATGTTGAACAGCGTGCGCACGCCGAGCTCGCGCCGCACCGGCGCGACGGCCTTCATCGCCGGATGATGGTTCGGCGCGAACATGAAGCCGATGCCGGTCTCGTCGAGACAGCGCGCGACGTCGGCCGGCGAAAGATCGATCGCGACGTCGAGCGCTTCGAGCACATCCGCGCTACCCGATTTCGACGACATGCCGCGATTGCCGTGCTTGGCGACACGCGCGCCCGCGGCTGCGACGACGAACATCGACGCCGTCGAAATGTTGAACGTGTTCGCGCCGTCGCCGCCGGTGCCGACGATGTCGACGAGGTGCTCGTCGTTCGCGTCCGCGCGAGGCACCTTCGACGCAAGCTCGCGCATGACCGTCGCCGCGGCCGCGATCTCGCCGACGGTTTCCTTCTTGACGCGCAGACCCGCGACGATTGCCGCGATCATCGTCGGCGACACTTCGCCGCGCATGATCTGGCGCATGAGATCGATCATCTCGTCGTGAAAGATCTCGCGATGCTCGATCGTGCGCTGCAAGGCTTCCTGCGGGGTGATCGGCATGTCGAATCCCGTTGCGTCCATAGGGTGGGCCTTGGCCCACGCATTCATCGGTGGCCCGAGGCCCACCCTATGAGGAAGTTGCGGAGCAGTGCGTGGCCGTGCTGCGTCAGGATCGACTCCGGATGGAACTGCACGCCCTCGACCGCGAGCGTCCTGTGGCGAAGGCCCATGATCTCGTCGCGCGCGCCGTCGCGATCGATGGTCCACGCCGATACTTCGAGACACTCGGGCAGCGAAGATTCCTCGACGACCAGCGAGTGATAACGTGTCGCCTCGAACGGATTCGGCAGACCGCGGAACACGCCCTTGCCGTCGTGATGGATCATCGAGGTCTTGCCGTGCATGATCCCGCGCGCACGCACGACCTTTCCGCCGAACGCCTGACCGATCGCCTGATGCCCAAGGCAGACGCCGAGGATCGGCACGCTGCCGGCGAGCTTCTCGATGACTTCGAGTGAAACGCCGGCTTCGTTCGGTGTGCACGGGCCCGGCGAGACGACGATCGACGCGGGCTCGAGACGACGGAGCGCATCGAGCGTCATGTCGTCGTTGCGGATCACGCGCACGTCTTCCCCGAGCTCGCCGAAATACTGCACGAGATTCCAGGTGAAGCTGTCGTAGTTGTCGATCATCAGCAGCATACGTTTCGCATGACCTGTTGGCGCGGCGCGGCCGCGCCGATTCGAGGATCACGAAACGAAGCTCGTGACGTTCGATGGTGAAAGTATGCGTTGCCAAGCATCGCGCCGCCATAGCGGAAGCGATTCGAAGGACTCGGTATTGCTACCGCCTCATCTGCGCCCTTGCCGTGTCATGACGCTCCGGGCGCGCCCGTCATCCCGAGCAGCATCGCGAGCTCGCGCGGATCGACGCGATACGGCGATTCGAATCCCTCGAAGAATCCGTGCGCGCCGATCAGGTGCGCGATGAGCCCCGGCCCCGTCATGCGCGCGCCGTTTGCGAGATGGCGGATCGTCCAGTCGACCGATGCGAGCCTGCGATCGCCGGGCCCCGGGCATGGCATCTCGAAGGGTTGCGGCGCGAACGGACAGGGCTGGAATCCCTTGTAGCGTCGAAGTTGCACTCGAAAGCCGTCGATCGTGGCTGCGTTGCGTTTCACTTCGAGCGCGCGCACGAGCAAGCGTTCGAGCCGCGACGCGAGAGCGGTCGCCGCGATGTGCAGCGATGCGAGCGTGCGTGCATCCGCGTCCTGCACATCGCGAAGACGCTCGTGCGCGCCGAGAAACCCGGCCTCGGAGAATTCGCCGGGCCGCATCCGCCGCTCGACGAGATCGAGCGGCGGATCGCGCTCCTCGCTCATCTCGCGCCGCGGCCGCGACCCGCGGACCGCGCCTTCTGCGGGCGCTTCCGGCGCAGCGGCGGCGTGATCGTCTCGACCGGATGCTCGAGCGCCGACGCCACGTAGACGGTGCGCTTGCGCACGCGGCTGCCCGGCGTGCCGATCATGCCGAAGAACATGTACGCGGGCTGCAGGTAGCGCTGAGTACGCCGCCGACCGTCCTCGAAGTAGCCGTAGCGCATCTCATAGATATCGATCGTGCCTTCTTTCGCGCGGAAGTGCCTGCGCATCTCGTCGAGCGCTTCGGCCGCGCTCCGGCACGGCGCGTTGCGGCGATGTGCGGCGCCGAGCTCGCGCCAGACGCGCTCGAAGCCGGTCGGACGGCGCTCGTGATCGAGATAGACGACGATCTTGCCGCCGGGTCCGTCGACCGGAATCCTGTCGACGACACGCTGCATCGCGACGGCGACATCGATCGTGCGCTCCGACACTTCGCGACCTTCCTTCGTCGCGACGCCGACGCGCAATCGCGCGGCCTTGTAGAAGCGCATCTCGTTCGCGCGCGCGAGCTTGAGCTGGCGCACCGCGCGCTCGGCAAGCTTCGCAGCCGCCGAATCCTGTATGCGAAGATCCGATTTGCGATCGTCGACCTGCCAGCGCGAGCGGTCGACCATGCGGAGCGCGCCCGATGCCTTGTGCAGCGTCACTTCGTGGTGTCCGTCGGCGTAGACGAGCTTCTCGGCGTCGTTGACGAGCTTGCCTGCGGCGCGCTCGGCGCGGAGCCCGAACTGCTTCGCGAACGCGCGGATCGATGCTTCGCGAACGCGCGGAGTCTTGAGGCGATAAACGTGCGCCTTCATGCGCGGCGCGTCGATGAGTTTCGTCGAAACGGTGATCTCGGCCATCGATAGATCCTCGAGTCCTTTCAGGTGCGATATTTCCATGCAAGCCAGCTCGTCGAGCGCACGTCGAAGTCGCGCCAGTTGAGCGTCTCGCTTTCGCGCCGGTTGATCGCTTCTTCCTGCGACGCGCCGGCCGCGATCGCGATCGAGTCGTCTCCGGTCCAGAACGAGTACGCGTCCGACACCCACGCGCCGGCGATCGTGTCGCCGTCGCAGATGTCGTCCGCGAAATCCTCGCCGAGATCGGCGGTCCACCACGAGTCGGCGGCGGTGCCGATGTAGCCGCAGACGATGTGGACGCCCTGCATCGGCCCACCCCAGCACGCGACGATGTGATCGGCGTGCGTGTTGAGCACGGCGTCGCAGCCGAGCGCGGCGATCCATTTGAGGTTCTTGCGCCCGAGCCGCATCTGCGTCGACGACACCGAGCAGTGCGTGTGCGCTTTCGAGAACCAGAAGCTGACGACGTTCGACGAGTTTCCGCCGTGGTCGTTGACCATGCAGAAGTGCACGTCGTCGCTCCAGTTCAGCGAGTCGCCGCCGAAATCCGGATGGCGGAAATCGGTTTCCCAGGCGTTGTCGTTACCCCAGTCGAACACTTTCGTGTGTCCGTGATTACCCATGTGGTTGTAAAAGCCGACCACCTGATCGTCGCAGTAGCTGAGGTCGTTCTGCTGGCACGAGTCCTTGTGGAAGTCGTTGATCCACTCGACTCCGACGCGAACCCTCACGTTGATGCTCATGGCGCTTCCCTCCTTCGGCGTGTCGCCGCCGGGCTTCGTCCCTGCCCGGCTTTTCGCGGTCATGACGGTGTACTCCGGGACGTGCCGCCCGGCTATCGCAAAGCGCAGCGTCGCAACGTGCGAGTTCTCGTACGCGACGCGCGCAGCGCGATGTGAACGATCGGCGAACACCGACTCGCGGGCTCGCCATGCTCCCAAAGACAATTTTCAGGAGAAGTCGGTTAGCCTCCCTCGTCGATGAAGCCCGCTCCACCTGAATCGGAGAACGGAAATGGCCAGCAAGAACACGATCTGCCTCTGGTACGACGGCACCGCTCGCGAAGCCGCGGAGTTCTACGCGAAGACGTTCCCGGACAGCTCGGTCGGAACCATTTATCGCGCGCCCGGCGATTTTCCTTCGGGCAAGCAGGACGACGTCCTGATGGTCGAGTTCACGGTCGTCGGCATCCCGTGCATCGGTCTCAACGGCGGCCCCATGTTCAAGCACAGCGAGGCGTTTTCGTTCCAGATCGTGACCGAGGATCAGGCCGAGACCGATCGTTTGTGGAACGCGATCGTCGGCAACGGCGGTGCGGAAAGCGCCTGCGGCTGGTGCAAGGACAAGTGGGGCCTTTCGTGGCAGATCACGCCGCGCATCCTCATCGACTCGCTCGGCGATCCCGATCGCGCGAGGGCCAAGCGCGTGTTCGAGGCGATGATGCAGATGCGGAAGATCGACATCGCGGCCATCGAAGCGGCGCGGCGAGGTTGAGGTCCGCTCGGGGCGCCTGGGCCGATCGCGAACGACCTCCGGCCGATAGCTCTTCCGCGTATGAGGCAGTCGATCGTCGACGAAGCATTCGAGCGGTTCGTCCTGGATCGAAAAGCCGATCTTGCGAGAATCGCGAGAAGCACGCGGGGCGAACATTCGTTCGATGACGTTCGCAACGAAGCGTGGCTGATGGCCGGGACGCTGTCGTCGAAATACGGAATCGCAGTCGAGCTCGTCTCGCGGGACTTCCAGGAAAAATTGCTAGGTCATCTCCATAACCATTTGGTTAAATTTACCGATCGCAACGTGCGTCACGCGGTCCGGCTCGATCGCGCGCCGAAGGGCGATGCAACGCGCGAATCGGCTCATTCTCTGATACGCACGCTGGTTGCCGATGCGGGCAACGACCCCCTATCGCTTCTCACCGCGCAGGACGACGCGGCGGCGACCGCGACCGAGCACGCAGATGGACGCCATTCGCTCGCGGCCGCCTATCTGGTTCTTCTTTCGCATTTCGGTAACAAGATGCGTCGCTTTGCCGATCATCTTCTGATTTCGCGATCACACGCCTATCGCTGCTGTACAAAGGCAAGCCGGCTTGCTTCGAGCCAGCGCTCGCTCGCGCTCATGTTACCTTCCAGAGTCTCCGCGCTGAGACCCTGGCGGCGCCGGCGAATGCTGAGGATTCCCCGCCAGATGGCATTCGATTTCGAGGATGGCCTCCCGTTTGCTGATTCGTGCAAGCCCGAGCGGTCAGAGCCGGTCTTCGAGACATCGGCCGATACCGCAGGAATCGCGGATGGCCTCGACAGGCAGGAACGGCAATGATCGAAACGAAGCGGCGGCGATACCTGCGCGCTCGCGCGGCTCTGCGCGGTGCTGCGGCCGCGTTTGCGCTTTGCCTGTGCGCGTGCACACGAACAGGCGCGCAAGAATCCACGATGCGCGTGCCGCCGCCGCAAATCGACGAGGCGGCATCCACGGCCCGAACCTCCGAAACCGCTGTGCTCGCCGGGGGCTGCTTCTGGGGCGTGCAAGGCGTCTTCGAGCACGTCGAAGGCGTGAAATCGGCGATCTCGGGCTACACCGGCGGCGCGGCGTCGACGGCGCACTACGAAGACGTCGGCCTCGGCACGACCGGCCACGCCGAATCGGTGCAGGTCACGTTCGATCCGCGCGCGATCAGCTACGGCGAGATCCTGCGCATCTATTTCTCGGTCGCGCACGATCCGACCGAGAAGAACCGGCAGGGACCCGACGTCGGCACGCAATACCGCTCGGCGATCTTTCCGCTCGACGAGTCGCAGAAGAACATCGCCGAGAAATACGTCGCGCAGCTCGACGCCGCGCAAACGTTCGGAAAGCCGCTCGCGACGACGATCGAGCCCGGCAAGACGTTCCATCGCGCCGAGGATTACCACCAGGATTTCCTCGTGCGCAATCCAACCTATCCCTACATCGTCATCAACGATGCGCCGAAGATCGAGCGCCTGAAGCGCCTCTTTCCGGACCGCTTCCGCGAGCAGCCGGTGCTGACGCCGACGTCGGTGGCGGTCTCGGTGCGCTGAGCGCTTCGATCAGGCCGGATTGGCCGCGAGCCGCGCGAGCTTCTGCGTCAGCGACTCGACCGATTCGCACAGGCTGCGCGCGATCTCGCGCTCGCCCATGATCGCGAGATCGGCGCCGTGCGCGAGCAGGTAGTCGACCTCGCGATCCGAATGTGCGCGCGCGAGGACGGCGAGATCGGGATTCGACGCTCGCGCGTGCTCGATGATCTGGCCGGCTTCGATCGTCTGCGGAATCGCGATCAGCACTGCGCGCGCACCGTCGATGTGGGCCGCGGCGAGCGTGTCGCGCGCGGCAGCATTGCCGAGCACGCCCGGAATGCCGAGCGCGCGCGCCTCGTCGAGGAGATCGCGATCGCTTTCGATCAGCGCGAGCGCATGACCCGCCTCGTGCAGCGTGCGGCCGACGCGCGAGCCGACGCGCCCGAATCCGACCAGCACGATGTGGTCTTCGGACGGCAGCGGCGGGCCCGCCGGCATTTCTTCGCGCGCCGGCGCTGCGCCCTTCTCGGCGCGCCGCGCGAACCAGCGGTCGAGCGTGGCGAACAGCAGCGGATTGAGACAGATCGAGAGGATCGCGCCGGCGAGGATCAGGTCGCGGCCTTCCTTGCCGAGCAGGCCAAGGTCCGCGCCGAGCCCCGCGAGGATGAACGAGAACTCGCCGATCTGCGCGAGGCTCGCCGCGATCGTGAGACCGACGTCGAACGGTCGGCCGAACAGGCGCACGATCGCGAGCGCCGCGACCGACTTGCCGAAGACGATGATCGCGAGCGTCGCCAGCAGCGCGAACGGATGGCTGAGGACGATCGCGGGATCGAACAGCATGCCGACCGAGACGAAGAACAGCACCGCGAACGCATCGCGGAACGGCAGCGACTGCTCGGCGGCTTCGTGGCTCAGCTTCGATTCGTTCAGCACCATGCCCGCGAAGAACGCGCCAAGCGCGAACGAGACGTCGAAGAGGCGCGCCGACGCATACGCGACGCCGAGCGCGATCGCGAGCACGGTCAGCGTGAAGATCTCGCGCGATCCGAAACCGGCGAGCCGCTCGAGCAGCCATGGGATCGCGCGTCGACCGACGATCAGCATCAGCGCGATGAACGCGGCGACTTTCGCGAACGTGAGCCCGAGCGCGGTATAGAGATTCTCGCCGGCGTGTCCCGCCGCGGGCGTTCCGCCGAGCAGCGCGGCCAGCGGCGGCAGCAGCACGAGCGTCAGCACCATCGCGAGATCCTCGACGATGAGCCAGCCGACCGCGATGCGTCCGCGCGTCGTCTCGATCAATCTTCGCGATTCGAGCGCGCGCAAGAGCACGACCGTGCTCGCGGTCGACAGCGCGAGCCCGAACACGAGCCCCTCGCCGAACGGCCAGCCGAGCAGCCACGCGAGCAGCATGCCGAGCAGCGTCGCAATCGTGATCTGCACCGCCGCGCCGGGAATCGCGATGGCTCTCACGGCGAGGAGATCGCCGAGCGAGAAATGCAATCCGACGCCGAACATCAGGAGGATCACGCCGATCTCGGAAAGCTCGGCCGCGAGCGGCTGATCGGCGACGAATCCCGGCGTGAACGGTCCGACCGCGACGCCGGCGAGGAGATAGCCGACGATCGGCGAGAGCTTCAGCCTCAACGCCAGCGCGCCGGCCGCGCAGGCGAGCACGAACGCGAAGACGATCGTCGCGATCAGCGGCGTGTAGTGCGGCATGCGGCTCCTTCGCGAGGCATCGCGATTCTCGAGTGGCTGCTCACAATCCGCCCGCCGCCTGCGCGACGGCGCGGAACAAAGCGCGTCCCTTGTTCATCGTCTCCTCCCATTCCGCCGCGGGATCGGAATCGAACACGACGCCTCCGCCGGCCTGCACATGCAGCATGCCGTCCTGGATCACGGCCGTGCGGATCGCGATCGCGGTGTCGGCGTCGCCCCACCAGCCGACGTAGCCGATCGCGCCGGCGTAGATGTTGCGCTTCATCGGCTCTAGCTCCTGGATGATCTCGATCGCGCGGATCTTCGGCGCGCCGGAGACGGTACCGGCCGGGAACGTCGCCTTTAGCACGTCCATGTACGACAAACCGTCGCGAAGCTCGCCTTCGACCTGACTCACGATGTGCATCACGTGCGAGTAGCGCTCGACGACGAAGCGCTCGGTCAGCTCGACCGTGCCGGTGCGGCTGACGCGGCCGACGTCGTTGCGTCCGAGGTCGATCAGCATCAGATGCTCGGCGCGCTCCTTCGCATCGGCGAGAAGCTCCGCTTCGAGCGCGGCGTCTTCTTCCGGCGTCCTGCCGCGTCGGCGCGTGCCGGCGATCGGCCGCACGACGACTTTTCCGGCGCGAAGACGCACGAGGATCTCGGGCGACGAGCCGACGATCTGCGTCCTGCCGAGATCGAGGAAATACATGTAAGGCGACGGATTCAGCGCGCGCAAAGCGCGATACACATCGACAGGACGCGCACGGAACGGCACCGAGAGACGTTGCGAGGGAACGACCTGGAAGATGTCGCCGGCACGGATGTAGGCCTTCGCCTTCTCGACGATCGCCTCGTATTCCTCGCGCGTGAACGTCGAGACGAAATCGCCCTCTTCGAGCGCTTTCGGATCGGGCACGTCGGGATAGCCCGATCCCGAATGGCGCAGCCGGAACGCGAGCTCGTCGAGCCGGCGCTGCGCGCGCCGATACGCCTGCGGCTCGGCGGGGTCGGCGTGCACGATGAGGTAAAGGCGCCCCTTCAAGTTGTCGAAGACCGCGACTTCCTCGCTCAGCGTCAGGAACGCATCCGGCGTGCCGAGACGATCGGGCTTGTCGGGCGCATCGAGGCGCGGTTCGATCCATGCGACGGTCTCGAAGCCAAAGTAGCCGACGAGCCCGCCGGTGAATGCCGGCAGGCCCGCGAGCTGCGGCACCTTGTACGTCGCGCGAAGTTTCTCGATCTCCGCGAGCGGATCTTCGAGCGTGCGCGTCTCGACGGTCTCGCCGAGATCCTCGATCGTCAGCGTGTTGCCGCGGAGCGCGAAGACGCGCCGGCACGGCAGGCCGATGATCGAGTGGCGTCCCCAGTTCTCGCCGCCCTCGACCGATTCGAAGAGGTACGAATACGGCGCGTCGGCGAGCTTCAGATACACCGAGAGCGGCGTGTCGAGATCGGACAATACCTCGCGAACGACCGGAATGCGGTTGTAGCCTTCGGCGGCGAGTGCGGCGAATTCGTCGGCGGAGATCATCGGTCGTCACGCGGAGCGGGCAGGCGAAGATAGCAAGCCGCGCGCGGGCACGACAGCGAGGAATGCCGAAACGCCGCGAGGAGACCAGCGCGTTCGATGCTTGCAGCGGACACGGCCCTGTCGCGCTGCCGGATTCGCTGGACATCGCAGGGTTGCGACGGTAGCTTTGTATACGGCTGCGATCTGCAATCGGCGAGCTCGTCGCGACTCGCGGTCCGTCGGTCCATCCGGAGGATTTCGTCATGCGCACGATTCTTCTCGTCGCATTCGCCGCATCCTTGCTGCTGATCGCGCGCGCAGCCGGCGCCGAGACACCGGTATGCGGACAGGGCAACCTTCCGCTGACGACGGTCGGGGGAAACTCGGGCTTCGAGCCCTATGTCACGGTCGATCCTTCGCCGGCGACTAGCGGAGATCCGTCGACGTTCCTGATCGGCGCCACGTCGTATATCGCAGGCGGTGCGAGCGCCACCGTCGACGGCAATACGATCAGCCTCACGCTGACCGCCTCGTATCTCGGCATCGGCGTGCCTCCGCCGCCGACATGCAGCGCGGCGACGCTCGATGCGCTCGCGGCCGGAACGTATGCAGTCAACGTCTATCTCAACACGACGAACGATCCCGCTACGACGGCGCCGGCGCTCGTCGCGACCGGATCGCTCGTCGTCGCGGACGGCGACGCCGTGCCATCGGAGAACGTGCCGATCACGGCTGGCTTCACCGGCGCCTGGTACGATCCGAACCAGGCCGGCCACGGCATCTTTATCGAAGTGCTTTCGGAACGGCGCATGCTGGCCTGGTGGTTCACGTTCTCGTTCGACCCGACCGATTCGAAGCAAGCCTGGTTCGGCGGCGACGGTCCGATCAACGGCAACAACACCGCGGTGCTCAACGTGCTGCAGACGCTCGGCGGCCGATGGATCCCGAATTTCGATCCGACCGCGATCCACCAGCAGCCGTGGGGCATGCTGACGTTCTCGTTCACGGACTGCAATCACGGCCGCGTCGACTTCACGTCGGTCGTCGGCTACGGCTCTGGACACATGGATCTCACACGGCTGACGCAGCCGGCGGGGCTCACTTGCCCGTGATTCGACTCGAGCAACCGTCCGGCGGTGTGCAGGCGGTTGCTCTCGCTCTCATGGATCGAATCCGTCCGCGAACAGACGCTCGATGACGACGCCGGCCTCGCGCACGATGTCGTACGTGTAGCTTCCGACCGGTTCGTCGCGTCCCCAATAGAGCTCGACCGTCGACGCCGACGCGCCGACGAGCGGATGCGGCTCGACATCATCGGCGTCGGGCGTGTCGGTCACGGCCAAGGGCTCGGACCACGCGACACCATCCGGCGAGCGCCGCACCGCGATGTCGAACTGGTTTCCCGATGCGCGTATCCAGAACACCGCGAACGCATCGTCCGGCATCACGACCGGCAACGAATCGTGATTGTTGCCGGCGATCGCGAAATCCTGCGGCGGTGCGCTCCAGTCGCGCACGTCCTTCGTCGTCTTCGCGTACATCTTGAGCGCGCTGCTACCGACCTGGTAGGTCGCGAGATAGAGACCATCGCTCTCGCGATATGCGACGCGCGGCAGCTGTGCGTTGGCGGCGATCTGCGTCTGCGATGGATCCCACGTGACACCGCCGTCTTTCGATTCGGCGACGTAGACGCCGACGCCGAGGCGCTGATAACTCATCGTCAGCGTGCCGTCAGCGTGGCGAATCACGTGCGGATTGATCTCGCCGCCGGTCGGCCAGCCGAGATCGAGCTCGGCCTCTTCGGTGAACTCGACGCCGTCGCTGCTCGTCGCGCGCCAGATGCGAAAGCTCGTCGCGCTGCTCTGTCCCTTGAGATAGAACAGTGCGTACTGCAAAGGCCCGGTCTGCACGAGCGCGGGATGACGCTCGTTGTCGGCCGTCGCGATGATCGGCGCGGGCTCGGTCCACATCTCGCCGCCGTCGGTCGAGCGCGTGAGCCAGAGATCGCCATAGAACGTCGACGGATCGAGACGCTCGAAGACGAGGATGCGCGCGCCGTCGTCGCTCGAGCGCAGGATCGCGGGCTGGTAATCGAGCTGGGGGCCGCTCGTGACGTGCTGCTCGGCGTGCAGACACGACACGATGACGAAGCTCGCTGCGAACACGGCTGCGTACGACCGGCGATCAGGCATCGGCTACTCCCTCCGACAGGCGACGTCGCGGCATGCCGAACAGTCGCAGCGTGAATTCTACGCCGCGCTCGTCCGGGAGATTGCGCGCCTCGGCGAAGCCGCGATGCAACTCGGCCACGAGCCGAACGACGTAGAGGCCGAGTCCGAGATGCGGCGTCTCGCCGCCGCGCACGGCCGATTCGCGCACGCTGACGAGCGAATCGAAGAGGCGCTCCTGCATCGACGCCGGCAACGTGGGGCCCGAGTTCGCGACGCGGATCAGCGCACCGGATTCGGTGCGCTCTAGCTCGATTCCGATCCAGCCGCCCTCGGGCGCGAACGAGCGCGCGTTGTCGACGAGCTTGTCGAGCGCCTGCGCGACGAGCTCGGGCGCGCCGTGGAACGGCATCGCGCCCTCGGGAACGCGCACGTCGAGCCGTCGCGGCGCGACCAGCGCGCGATAGCTCTCCGCGCAGCCCGCGACGAGCGCGCAAAGATCGAAATCCTCGGCATCCGCGGCCGCGATCGCGCGCTCGATCCGCCCTGCCTCGCTCATCGCGCGCACGATCTTGCCGAGCCGCTCCGCGCCGTCTCGCGCGCGGTCGGCATACGCACGCGCCTCGTCCGGAAGCGCTTGATGATCGAGGTTGTCGAGTGAAGATTTCACGATCGCGAGCGGCGTGTTCAGCTCGTGCGAGAGCTTGGACGCGAGCGTG
>DASZWL010000215.1:0-3594 GCA_035546695.1 Rhodanobacteraceae bacterium
GCGGCGAGCTTGCCCGCTGCATCGGTGCCGATCATGCCGGCGAGATAAAGCATGTCGCCGGCGCGTACGGCTTCGGAGAACGGCAGCGACATGCCGGGCGGCGCGTTCTGCACCGCGTGGAACTCGAGCGCACCCGAATCGTGCGCGGCGGCGCCGGAAGCGGCCGCCGCAAGCAGCGCGGCGAGCGCGAGACGCGTCGAAATCGGACCGTGGAATCCGCTCATCTCCGGCTCCTCAGCTATGTTCGTTGCGGTTCACGGAGCGTATTCAAAGCCGCAGCATCGGCGCAAGGCCGATCAGGCCGACGATGATGAGATAGATCGCGACGACGTAATTCAGGAGGCGCGGCACGATCAGGATCAGGATGCCGGCGATCAGCGCGATCAGCGGCTGCAGGGCGACGTGAATCGACATGGAAGCTCCTTGCGGTGGGGGACGCGTAGCAATGCCGCGACTACGTTACGGCCTTTCGAGCGCCGCGGCGAGAACAAACCGGAGCGCGCGCAATGCCCGGCCAGGAGCCGTTCACGGCACGGACGCCCGTCTTGTGCGACCCTTCGGCGGACTTCCGCCGCGGTCCGCGCCATGCAGAACGGCTTCGATCATCCGGACGCCTCCGCCCCGACGCGCGGGCTCTGGCTGCTGATGGTCGAGGACCAGCGCTTCGACGCGATGCTGCTGCGCCGACAGCTTTCGTCGCCCGCGGTCGGTGCGACGCAGATCGATCATGCCGAGACGCTCGCCGGCGCGATCGAATCGCTCGGCCAGTGCGCCTACGACGCGGTGCTGCTCGATCTCGGACTCTCCGATTCGGAAGGCGTCGCCGCCGTGCGCACGCTGCGCGTGCGCTTTCCGGACGTCGTCGTCATCGTGCTGACTGGTCGCGACGAGGAAGCGCTCGGCGTCGACGCGATGGCGAGCGGCGCACAGGACATGCTGGTCAAGGGCACGTTCGACACGGTCGGTCTCGCGCGCGCTTTGCATTATGCGATCGAACGCCATCGCCTCGAAGGCGGACTGCGCCAGAGCGCCGAGGAGCACCGAACGCTGTTCGAGAACAACCCGTTTCCCGTGTGGGTCTACGACAGCTACACGCTGCGTTTCCTCGCGGTCAACGAGGCGACCATGCGCGAGTACGGCTATACGCGCGAGGAATTCCAGAGGATGACGCTCGCCGACATCGTGCCGGCCGAGGACACGCAGAAGCTCATGAACGCCGTCGAAGCCGCGCGCGGCGGCGGCCTCGTCGTCGAGGAATGGCGGCATCGGCGCAAGGACGGCAGCGTGTTCGACGTTGAAGTCAGCGCACAGCCGCTCGATTTCCGCGGCCGCTCCGCGCGCATCGTGCTTGCGCGCGACATCACCGTGCGCAAGCGCGCAACGCGCGCGATGGAGGTCAGCGAAGGCCGCTATCGCACGCTGTTCCAGCACAGCCTCGGCCTCATCTGCACGCACGATCTCGATGGCGTGCTGATCTCGGTCAATCCCGCGGCAGCGCGCGCGCTCGATTTCTCGGTCGGCGAACTGCTCGGTCGCAAACTCGCCGACGTGATGCCGCCGGAGCGCCGCGGCGAATTCGCCTCGTACATCGAGCGCATCGTCCGCAACGGCACCGACTCGGGATTGCTGCCGGTCGTCGCTCGCGACGGCTCGGTGCGCATCTGGCAATACCACAACGTGCTCGAGAAGGACGGCGACGAGCCGTACGTGCTCGGTCATGCGCAGGACATCACCGAGCGCCGGCATCTCGAAAGCCGGCTGCGCGAGCAGAGCACGATCGATCCTCTGACCGGCTCCCGCAATCGCCGCTTCCTCGACGAGCATGTCGGCAGGCTCGGCAGCGCGCGCTGGGGCTGCATCCTGATCGATCTCGATCGCTTCAAGCAGATCAACGACACCTACGGGCACGAGCGCGGCGACGAAGTGCTGATCGGCATGGCCAAGTTCCTTCGCAAGCATGCGCCGCGCGGCGGCACGGTCGTCCGCATGGGCGGCGACGAGTTCCTGCTGCTCGTCGACGAAATCAGCGAGGACGCGATTCGCGCGCTGGCCGAAACGCTGCGCGCAGACGGGCCGGAACAGGCGCCGTCTGGCTTCACGATCGGCTGCGCGGCGCGCGAGAACGGCGAAGCGCTCGAATCGACGCTGCGCCGCGCAGACGCCGACCTCTACGCGGTCCGTGCCGCCGCGCGCGGCGGCACGCGCGAGGCTCAGTAACGCTCGATGCGTCCGTTGTGGACGCGCACGCGATCGCCGTCGCGGAGGTCGGGGTTATCGCGCTGCACGACGGTCACGCGTCTCCCGCTGTCGAGATCGACGACGAAGCGCCACGCGTAATCGCGATCGCGGTTTTTCTTCTCGACCTGATGGCCAATCGCGCCGCCGGCGACCGCGCCGCCGACCGTCGCGGCCGTGCGGCCGTTGCCCTTGCCGATTGTGCTGCCGAGCACGCCGCCCGCAACCGCTCCGATCGCGGTGCCGGCGCCGAGGTGGTTGTCCTTGTGGCTGACCTGCTGGACGTCGACGACCGTGCCGCAGTTGCCGCAACGATCGTGATCGCGTGCGATCGCGCTGCCGGAGCCGATCAGCGTGGCGCCGAGAAGCAGGGTCATCATGAGATCGCGGAGCTTCATGGGCTTCTCCTGTCCATTCGCGGAGCGATCATTGCACCAAGCGCGGCCTGAATTTGCGGACAACCGCAGGTTTTCGCCTCTGGCGCTCACGGGAGAGGCCGCCCGAAGGGCGGGTGAGGGCGAATCGGAGTGAAGCGTTGCGAGAAAGCGAAGAATGACGAATCGCGGCGGCGATGCGGGCTTGCCCTCACCCCAGCCCTCTCCCGCAAGCGGGAGAGGGGGAAGAGCGCATCCGTCTTCTTCGAGAAGCGGCGATCAATCCTCTTCGACGCGCGGCTTGTACACCTCGGTCAGCTGCTTCTGCACCTGCGCCGGCACCGGCTCGTAGTGGCTGAACTCGATCGCGTAGCGGCCCTGGCCGCCGGTCATCGCCTTGAGCTCGGTCTGATAGTCGGTGACTTCGGCGAGCGGTACCTGCGCCTTGATGATGATCTCGCCGCCGCGCAATGAATCGGTGCCGCTGATGCGCGCGCGTTTCGAGGCGAGGCCGCCGGTGACGTCGCCCATGTGCGCGTCGGGCACGAACACGTCGAGGTTGACGATCGGCTCCAGCACCTGCGGCTTCGCCTTCGCGATCGCGTCGAGGAACGCTTTCTTGCCGGCCGTGATGAAAGCGATCTCCTTCGAGTCGACCGGATGGTACTTGCCGTCGTAGACGACGACGCGCACGTCCTGCAACTGATAGCCAGCAACCGCGCCGTGCTCGAGCACCTGGCGCACGCCTTTCTCGACGGCCGGGATGAACTGGCCGGGGATCGTGCCGCCCTTGACCTCGTCGGCGAACTCGAATCCGGTGCCGCGCGGCAGCGGCTCGATGCGCAGGAACACTTCGCCGAACTGCCCGGCGCCGCCGGTCTGCTTCTTGTGGCGATGATGGCCTTCGGCTTTCGTCGCGATCGTCTCGCGATAGGCGATCTTCGGTGGCCGCGTCGTCACTTCGACGCCGTAGCGCTCCTTCATG
>DASZWL010000216.1:0-9024 GCA_035546695.1 Rhodanobacteraceae bacterium
GTCGAAAGAACATCATGGCGCAGCGGCGGCGGCGAACGGAACCCGTACGCGCCAGCCGCGCACGCCGGTGCCGGAGGGTTGCGTCAGGACGAGATCGAACGTTTCGGGCGCCGTCGCGAAGTATTCGCTCTTCGCGAACGCGACGACGAGCGCGTCGCCTTCCTCGTTGATCGCGGGCGGCTTGTTGTCGACGAGCTTGCGCTCCTCGACGAACGCATCGAGTCCGTCGGCTTTGTCGGGCAGGCCGGGACCGCGCAACGTCACGACGATGCGATCGCCGTCGACGCGCGTCGCGCTTTTCCATGCGCTCGCCTGCGGCTCCGCGAGGCGCGCGCGCGAAAACTGCATCGTCCATCGCGGATCGGGCTTCGGCGCATCGTTCGCCGACGCGACTGGAAGATCGAGCGTCAGCGTCTTCCTTCCCGGAATGCATTCCTCGCGGCAGACGAGCCATTTCGCGTCGACCGAAAGATGCGCGGTCGAGCCCGGCTTCGCGTCGGCAGGCACGCTGAGCGCGATCGGCAGCACGGTTTCGTCGTCATAACCGAAGTTGTAGAGACCGCCGACGTCGAAGCGCTTCGGCAACGGCCACACGACGTCGGCGGTCTTGAACCCGGACGGTAACGTCCACGCGAGCGTCGTCGGCAGGCCCGAATCGCCGGGATTGATCCAGTACGTGTGCCAGTGCGGTTCGTGACGCAGCAGGATACCGAGCTGCTGCGATTGCCCCGGCGTCAACGCAAGATGTTCGCTGATCAGCTCGACGCGGACGTGCTCGTCGTCCGTGGAAGTCGCCGGCGACGTTGCCGCGTGCGCAATGAGGACCATGCCCGCCGCGGCCATCGAAAGCACGAAATGTGTGCCGTGGAATCCGGTTTTCATGATCGCGCCTCGGGCGTCATCGCGAAATCGCCGTCACCTTGCCCGCAAACTTAGCCGAACCGAAGTTAAGCCTTGCGTAATCGGTGACCGGCGTTCGCGCCGGAGGCTTTCAGCGCCGCGCGTTTACGCGCGGCAATGTCTGCTTCGTCTTCGCGAAATCGCCCCATGGATGCCGGCGCATCGCCTTGACGCGCTTCAGCGCCGAGGCTAGATCGAACGCGTTCGCGCGACCGAGGCGCGCAAGCTCTTCCCAGCGCACCGGCATCGCGACCGGCGCGCCGGCGCGAGCACGCAGCGAAAAGCTCGCAACGCTCGTCGCGCCGCGCGCGTTGCGCAGCCAGTCGACGAAGATGCGTCCTTCGCGCGCGGCCTTGCTCGCGTGTGCGAGATAGCGGTCGGGCATTGCCGCAGCCATCTCGTCCGCGATGCGCTCGCAGAACGCCTTCGCCTCGTCCCAAAGCGGACCGCGCCGGATCGGCACGACGACGTGCAGGCCTTTTCCACCCGTCAATCGCGGAAAGCTCTCGAGCCCGTGCGCCTGCACGCGCATGCGAACGTCCTTCGCGGCCGCGACGAGATCGTTCCAGCCGATGCAGGGCGCGGGATCGAGATCGAACACGAGCCGATCGGGTTTGTCAGGTTGATCGATGCGCGAGCCCCACGGATGGAACTCGATCGTGTTCATCTGCACGAGCTCGAGCACGCCGCGCGGATCGTCGACGTAGAGATAGCGATCGCTGCCGGTCTTCTCCTTCAGGAGAATCGAGCCCACGTGCGCGCCGAGCTTGTCCGCGTGATGCTTCTGGAAGAAGCAGCCCGGACCCGCACCATCCGGGCAGCGGATGATCGAAAGCGGCCGCGCGGCGATCTCCGGCAGAAGCCAGTCGATGACGGTCGCGTAGTACGCGGCGACGTCGCCTTTCGTGATCGTCGTGTCCGGGAAGACGATGCGATCGGGATGCGTGATGCGCACGCCGGCGGCGGACCCCGTCGCGTCGCGGCGCACCGGTGATCGCTTCGATGCTTTCGCTGCCGTCGGCGTCTCGCGGTTGTCCGCTCTCGCTTTCGTCGATCTCTTCATCCGAGCTCTCCGTCTCGCCGCGACGCATCCGACGCCGATTCTAGGCCCGCGCGGGAGCGCATGCGCCGGAGCGCGAGATCGCCCGGGAACCATCGCGCCCAGGCGGGGTCGTCATGGGGATGGCATCGACGATGCGCGAACGAAACGCGGCGCGCCGCGCGACGGTTTCGTGGGTTGGCTGGCTCTCCGGCGCGATCGCGCTCGCCGTCGCAATCGGCATCGGCGTCTACTTTGCACAAAAAGCTCCGCCGCCGACGAGCGCGCCGCCCGGCCGGAGCGGAACCGCGCTGCCGGGGACGACGGCGCCCGCGTCGCCGTCGATCGCGCATCCGATCGAGCAGGCCGCCGGTGCGAGCGAAGGCACGGCGCCGGTTCTTCCGTCGCTCGACGCGAGCGATGCGGCCGTCGTCGAGGCGCTGAAAGGATTCGCGGCTTCGTCCAGTCTCGGCGCGCTCCTGAATCCCGAGCACGTGATCCAGCGCATCGTCGCGACGATCGACAGCCTGCCGCGGCAGAAGCTTTCGCCCGACGCATTGCCGGTCCGCGGCGCGAAAGGCACGTTCGCGGCCGACACCGAAAACGGCAAGGTCGAGATCGATCCACGCAATTACGAGCGGTACGAGCCGTACGCGCAGATCGCCGACGCGATCGACGCGAAAGCGCTCGTCGCGTGGTACGTGCGCTTCTATCCGCTGTTCCAGGAGGCGTATCGCGGGCAGGGTTATCCCGACGGCTATTTCAACGACCGGCTCGTGTTCGTCATCGATCATCTGCTCGAAACGCCCGATCTTCGCGGGCCGGTCTCACTCGCGAGACCGAACGTGCTGTACGAGTTCGCCGATCCCTCGCTCGAGAAGCGCTCGGCCGGACAGAAACTTCTTCTGCGCAGCGGTCCCGAGAACGAGCGCGCGATCAAGGCGAAGCTGCGTGAGATCCGCGCCGCATTGACGGGTCAGGGGCTGCCGCCGGCCTGAAGGCAATGACCGTTCGCTTCGCGAAACCCCGTATTCGAGACGATCGATTCCGGGCGGGAGCGTCGGATGCCTTTCCTCGTTTATGGCCGCGATGCGCGAACGGGCGTCCGCGCGCGGCGCGTGTCGACCAGCGCGCAAACGGCGATCGACGCGCGGCGCGAAGCCGAAAGCGACGGCATGCGCGTTTCGACCGTCGTGCCGTGCACGCGGCGCACGGCGGCGGATTCCTTTGGCTCGCATGGTCATTCGGCGACGGCGGCGGCCGGCTCGGCGCTCTCACGGGAAAGTGGTGCGTTCGACCGGCAGTTGCATGGAATCACGCCTCGCGCCTGCATGACGTACGGGCTCATCGCCGCGAATCTCGCGGTGTTCGCGGCGATGGTTCTTTGCGGGGTCAGCGGCGCGCATCCGAAAAGCGCGGACGTCGTCCGCTGGGGGGCCGATTTCGGTCCGAAATCCCTCGGCCGCGAGCCGTGGCGGCTCGTGTCTTCGATGTTCGTCCACTTCGGGTTCGCGCACCTCGCCTCGAACATGGTGGTGTTCTGCTATGTCGGGCCCATCGTCGAGCGCATGCTTGGGAGCATCGGATTTCTCGCGACGTATCTCGCCGCGGGCATCGCGGGCGCGCTGGTCGCAGTGGGGATGCATCCGATCAGCGTGGAAGCCGGCGCGTCGGGCGCGGTCTTCGGCATCTACGGCGCGCTGATCGCGATTCTTGCCCTCGAACGGAAATCCGTCCCGCCGGAGGTCCGCACGAACCTCATGGGATACGCGCTCGTGTTCGTCGCGTTCAATCTCCTGCACAGCCTGCGGCCCGAGATCAGCATGGCCGCGCACGTCGGCGGACTGATCGGCGGGTTCGCCTGCGGCCTTGTCCTCGCGCGGCCGCTGTCGCGCACGTCGCTGCCGGGCCGTGGCGTGCGCGATGCGATCTTCGCCGCCGGCTCCGGCGTGGTGCTCGCTTTGGGCCTTCTGGCCGTGAGAGCACTTCAGCCGAATCTCCTCGCCGTCGATGTCGCGATCCAGCGGTTCACGACGGCGGAGATCGAGATTCCCGACGCGATCGCGAAGCTCGCTTCCGAAGCGAACAGCGCCGGCGGCGCGAGCGGCGCCGCCGGCGCAATCGAGCGCGACTATCTTCCGCGATGGCATTCGGTGCTTTCGTACGTCGAATCGACGAAGCCGGTGCCTTCTTCGTTGCAGCCGCACATCGACGCGATCCTTCGCTACATGCACCATCGCGAGGAGAACTGGCGCGAGCTCGCGACGGCCTTGGTCGCGGACGACAAGCTCATGTGGGAAGAGGCCCAACGGCGCATGTCCAGCCTCGACGAAGACGCGCGGCAGATCCGTCGGTCGGCACCGCTGCACGCGCCTTTCGATTGATTTTCCGAAGACGCGCCGCCATACCTGCCCTGCGGCACACGCCTTCCGGCACTCCCGCGCAGCGGCTGTTTGCGAAAGCATGGCGCATCGATCGACGATGCGCCGACGAGGACGACAATGCTGACCTTTCTTCTCTGGATTCTCCTTCTGGTGTTCTGCTGGCCGCTCGCGCTGCTCGCGCTCGTGCTCTATCCGATCGTGTGGCTGCTTTTGCTGCCATTCCGGCTCGTCGGCGTCGCGGTCGAGGGCGTGTTCGAGCTCTTGAAGGCGATCATCTTCCTGCCGGCGCGCCTGCTCGGCGGCGGGCCCGCGCGCAGCCGCGCCTGACATGCGCGCCGTCCCGGCGCTTAGTTGTTTCCGAACCGGCCGGTTGCGATCAGCGCTTCCACTTCATCGTCGGTGAATAACCGCGAGCGCACGAGAAATCTCACGCCCTCGCCGTTCTCGAGCGAGAACATGCCGCCGCGCCCCTCGACGACGTCGATGACGAGCTGCGTATGCTTCCAGTATTCGAACTGCGGCGCCGAGATGTAGAACGGCGCGCCGGCGATCTCTCCGAGTCGCACATCGCGGTCACCGACGATGAAATCGCCTTCGGGATAGCACATCGGCGAGGAGCCGTCGCAACAGCCTCCGGACTGGTGGAACAGCACCGGACCGTGCTTCGCGCGCAGCTTTTCGATGAGATCGACGGCGGCGGGCGTCGCGATGACTTGATCGACGTGCATTTGCGTCGCGCTCATCTCGCCGTTGTTCTCCAATCCGCTTGCCGTTCCCCCTCTCCCGCTTGCGGGAGAAGGTTGGGGTGAGGGCCGGCCCGAGTGGAGCGTTGAACCACGCTTGCCCTCACCCTGCCCTCTCCCGCAAGCGGGAGAGGGGAAAGCGCTCATTGCAAGTTCGCCGCTCGCTCAGAAGAAACCGAGCGCCTTCGGCGAATAGCTGACGAGCATGTTCTTCGTCTGCTGATAGTGATCGAGCATCATGCGGTGCGTCTCGCGGCCGATGCCCGATTGCTTGTAGCCGCCGAACGCCGCGTGCGCCGGATACGCGTGATAGCAGTTCGTCCAGACGCGGCCCGCCTGGATCTCGCGGCCGAAGCGGTAGCAGCGGTTGACGTCGCGGCTCCAGACGCCGGAACCGAGGCCGTAGAGCGTGTCGTTCGCGATCTCGAGCGCCTCGTCGTCGTCCTTGAACGTCGTCACCGAGACGACCGGGCCGAAGATCTCTTCCTGAAACACGCGCATCTTGTTGTGGCCGCGGAACACGGTCGGTTTGACGTAATAGCCGTCCTTGAGATCGCCCGCTAGCACGTTGCGCTCGCCGCCGATCAGCACCTTCGCGCCTTCCTGCTTGCCGATGTCGATGTAGGAGAGGATTTTTTCGAGCTGCTCGCTCGACGCCTGCGCGCCGATCATCGTGGTCGGATCGAGCGGATTGCCCTGCTTGATCGCTGCGACGCGCTTCAGCGCTCGCTCCATGAATTTGTCGTAGATCGATTCCTGGATCAGCGCCCGGCTCGGGCACGTGCAGACTTCGCCCTGGTTCAGCGCGAACAGCACGAAGCCTTCGATCGCCTTGTCGAAGAAATCGTCGTCGCGCATCGCGACGTCGTCGAAGAAGATGTTCGGCGATTTGCCGCCGAGCTCGAGCGTCACCGGAATGAGATTCTGCGACGCGTATTGCATGATGAGCCGGCCGGTCGTCGTCTCGCCGGTGAACGCGATCTTCGCGATGCGATTGCTCGACGCGAGCGGCTTGCCCGCTTCGAGGCCGAAGCCGTTGACGATGTTGAGCACGCCCGGCGGAAGCAGATCGCCGATCAATTCCGCCCAGACGAGGATGCCGACCGGCGTCTGCTCGGCCGGTTTCAGCACGACGCAGTTGCCGGCCGCGAGCGCCGGCGCAAGCTTCCACGCGGCCATCAGCAGCGGGAAATTCCACGGAATGATCTGGCCGACGACGCCGAGCGGCTCGTGGAACTGGTACGCGACGGTGTCGTGGTCGATCTCGCCGATCGAGCCTTCCTGCGCGCGGATGCAGCCCGCGAAATAGCGGAAGTGATCGATCGCGAGCGGAATGTCCGCGGCGCGCGTCTCGCGCAAAGGCTTGCCGTTGTCCCAGGTTTCCGCATGCGCGAGCAGATCGAGATTCTGCTCCATGCGATCGGCGATCTTGTTGAGAATGTTCGCGCGCTCGGCCGGCGACGTGCGGCCCCACGCCTTCTTCGCGGCATGCGCGGCGTCGAGCGCGAGCTCGACGTCGTCCTTGTCCGAGCGCGGGATCTCGCAGAACGGCCGGCCGGTCACCGGCGTGATGTTTTCGAAGTATCTGCCGTGGACCGGCGCGACCCACTTGCCGCCGATGAAGTTCTCGTAGCGACTCTTGAAGGGCACCTGGACGGCGAGGTTCTGTTGCTCGAGCTTGGTCATGGCGCGACTCCGGGGTTGGTGAACCCATCGGAGCATCGGCTATGCCAGCTCATCGATGCTGCGCCGAAGCATCGTCGTGATGCTTGCTGCAGCTGGATTTCTCTCGACGATATTGCGCGGAGCAACATGCGCTCTGCGCTTGATGGCTTGCTTTCCGGCGAGACAGGTGTGTAGTAGCGCGACAAGCCTCCTTCCACCTGTCGCAATTTGCGACACCGGTCAGGTAACGATGTCGCGTCATTCCGCTCCCAATGGTCTCACCGCAGCACGACGGCGTTTCTTCGCCGCTGGCGAGCGGCCGACCGGACTCGTGCCGAGCGTGATCCTCGCTTCGTGGCAGCGCTGCGCGGCGCTCGGTCTCGCCGCCGATGCGCGGCCTGCCGTCGAGCCGATGGCGGCGTCCGCGCTCCACGAATTGAAGGATCGCTACGAACTGCTGCGCCGCGTCTGCCGGCCCGAGCTCGAAACGCTGCACGTCGACGCGCGCGCGACCGGCGCGATCGCGATCCTGACCGGACCCGACGGCTTCGTGCTCGACGCGATCGGATCGGCCGACTTCCTCGACAAGGCCGCGCGCGTGTCGCTGCGTCCCGGCGTGCCGTGGCGCGAGGATGCGACCGGCACGAACGCGATCGGCACGGCGCTCGTCGAGAAGCGGCCCGTCGAAGTGCGCGGCGGCGAGCACTACTTCGAACCACATCGCATCCTCTCGTGCTCGGCGGCGCCGATCCTCGATCCGTTCGGCGGACTCGCCGGCGTGCTCGATCTCTCGGGCGAGGCGTCGGTGCATCACGTGCACGCGCTCGGCATGGTCGGACTCGCGGTCGAGCAGATCGAGCATCGTCTTTTCGGCGAGCTTTGTGCCGGCCGCGACGTCGTGCGCATCCAGCGTGACGCCGCTCTGCTCGGCACCGCGCGCGAAGGATTGCTCGTATTCGAGGGTCACCGGCTCGTCGCTGCGAATCGCCACGCGCTCGAACTGCTCGGCATCGGCTGGGACGAGCTCGGCCGCCGCCGTTACGACGAGCTTTTCGCCGGCGCGCTGCCGGGCGCCGGCTGCGAGACGATGCTGAGGGATCATCTCGGCACGCGACTCCACGCGCGCCGCGACGGCGGAGCGGTGCAAGTCGCGATCGCGCGCGCACCGGTGCGACGCGTGAAGCCCGCGCGCACGCCACGCCCGTTCTTCGATGCGAACGCGGAAGCCGACATCGAGCGCGGCGTTCGCCTGCTCGATGCCGACATCCCGATCCTGCTGCACGGCGAAACCGGCACCGGCAAGGAAGTGCTCGCGCGCGAATTGCACAAACGCAGTCAGCGTGCCGGCGCGAGTTTCGTCGCGATCAATTGCGCGTCATTGCCCGAAAGCCTCATCGAGGCGGAGCTGTTCGGCTACGTGCACGGAGCGTTCACCGGCGCGCGTCGCGAAGGCGCGCAGGGCCTCTTGCGCGAGGCGAACGGCGGCGTGCTGTTCCTCGACGAGATCGGCGACATGCCGCTCTCGCTCCAGAGTCGCCTGCTGCGCGTCTTGCAGGAGCGCGAAGTCACGCCGCTCGGCGGTGGACGCGCGGTGCCGGTCGATTTCGCGCTGATCGCGGCTTCGCATCGCGATCTCGGCGAGGCGATCGAAGCACGAACGTTCCGCGCCGATCTCTATTTCCGCATCGCGCAGAACACGTTTTCGATTCCGCCGTTGCGCGCGCGCACCGATCTTCGCGCGCTGATTCTCGCGCTCTGGAATTCGCTCGGTGCGGCAGCAGCCAGCATGCGACTCGACGATGCGGCGCTCGCCGCGCTCGAGGCGCATCGCTGGCCCGGCAACGTACGCGAGCTGGTCGGCGTGCTGCGCACGCTGATCGCGCTCGGCGATGCGCAGTCGACGATCGGCGTCGATGCGTTGCCTGTGTCCGTACGCGTAACGGCGATGCCTGCAAACGCATCACTGCGATCGATCGCCGGACCGGACCCTTCGAGTGTCAGCGAATCGATCGCGTCGCTCGGCGCGTTGCAGCGCGACGCGATGCGACAAGCACTGGCGGCATGCGGCGGCAACACGTCGGAAGCGGCGCGACGGCTCGGCGTGAGTCGCAGCACGCTGTACCGACACTTGCGTTCGCGATAGTGCATCGTTCCCCTTGTATGTTTGTTTTTGCAGTACCCGCAGCCGCAGACCGAAATCCCCCAGGTGAAAAAGACCGAGGGAGAGCATGGGTCGCGGCAGCGGTTTTAGGTGAGAGAACCCGAACGGTTGATAGAGCATAAAGCTCGCATG
>DASZWL010000217.1:0-6539 GCA_035546695.1 Rhodanobacteraceae bacterium
GAGAGCAGCGAGCGGACGTCGTAGAGATCGGTCGGGTTCAGCGGGGTCGCAGGCATGACACGCGGGTCCGGGGCGGGCAAAGTCGCCTATTGTAGCCGGCGCCTTTCGGCGCAGCCATGCCGCATACCGGCTGCCCGTTTCAGTGGAAGACGAGCCCGTTCCGGCAGCAGCGCGCGTAGAGCGCCTCGCCTTCCCGCCGCGCCTGCTCGATCGCCTCGGGCGAGAGCGATTTCGCCGTGTCTTCCATTGCCGAGGCAGCAGCCCTCACCGCATCGTCGTTGCCGTCTGCCGCAAGCGACAGCGCATACCCGATCGCATAGCTCCGAGCGGGATCAGCCACGTCGATGACGGTGCTGGTCGGATTGCGGAAGAGATACGCCTCGCGCGACATCGCCTCGACATCGCCGGCGTCGACCAGACGATCGAGCTCGGCGACGAGCTGCTTTTGGAGATTATCGAGTCGATCCGGCTCGCGCACGCGCTCGCTCGCGTTCGGCGCGAGACTTCCGAACGACGCCAGCCGGAGCGTCGTGTCGCGATCGTGACGGGCGAGTGCGAGCGAAGCCCAGTCGTAGCGCCGGTCGAGATCAGCAGGCGTCAGCGCCTCGCAGCGATCGCGCTCGTCGAGGTAGGTCCGCAAAAGATCGTCGCGCCACTTCTCGTCGATGCGGAACTTCAGATCGACCGGCCCGTGTGCCTCGATCTGCTTTTGCACGCCGAGCTGCTGCTCATACTGCGCGTCGACGTCGCGACGGATGTCGTCCTCGTCGCGGTGCCGATATGTCGAACAGGTTTGCAGGCGACTGACAAGAACGTGCGTCGCCGCGAGATCGCCGCCGCGGGCGCGCTTCTCCAGCGCCGGCATCTTCGCGACGAACTCGCTGCCGTCGAGGCTCCAGAGATCGGATGGCAGCGCATCGTCCGTCGCGGCGTTTCGCGGGGACCGCGCGATGGGCTTCTTCACCATCGCCATCGCCGACGGCGCGATGCGAGCGGAGCGTGTGGCTTCGCCATGGCGATAGCCAAGCGCCACGACGACGGCGAGCGCGAGCGCAAACGCTACAGCATTTGCGATTCGCTTCATCGCGAGCCTCCGCAACATTGCGCATACAGCGCCTGGCCGAGCGCCTTGGCGTCCTCGATCCTGTCCGGATCGAGCGGCGTCACCGATACGCGCAGCATCGACGTGTAATAGCGCTGAGTGCTCGATCCGACCGCGAGCCGTGCGAGGCCAGTCGCCCACGGCAGCGTCGAGGAATCGGCGTCCGGCGCGAGCGATGCCGCGTAGTCGTACGCGTAAGCGAGGAAAGGATCGGGCTCGCCGTAGAGCCCGTTGCGGAACGCGAACGCGATGGCATCGAGCGCGCGCGGATCGCCGTCCTCGAACGCCTGCTGGAGGAAAACCGCAGCGTCGGCCTTCTGCTGGCGCAGCGTCGCGTAGCTTTCGACTTCGGCGGCATGCAGGATTTCGGTGACGTAGCCGATGCGTGCATCGCGGTCGCCGAGCGCTGCAGCGCGCGCGTACCAGTCGAGCCAATGCTCGGCTTCGCCATGATCGACGTCGCGGCAATCGGCGTCGAGCGCGGTCTCGCGCTTCAGCGCGTCGTTATAGACGTCCATCGTCGCCGGCTGCGGAATCGCGGCGGTGTCGACGCCTTTCTCCTTCAATTGGTCGACGATCTGATCGCCGAGGCTCAAGCCGTTGACCGCGTCGTTCTCGGCACGGCGGGCAATCGAATCGCCGTCCGACGGCGGCTGATAGAAGCGGCAGCGCCGGAATCCGTCGACCAGGGCGCGCGCCGCGGCAACGTCGCCCGCCGCCGCGCGCTGCTTCAGCGCGTCGACATTGCGGCCGAACGGACCGCCGGGCAGCGGCGACGTGCCGGCTACCTGCGTCGTGGACGCCGGCGGCGTCGGTGCATTTTTCCGCACGATCGCCGTCCATGCGGCATCGGGCGACTCAGCTTTCGCCGCCGCTGCGTTTGTCGGTCGGACAGGCGCGGGTGCGCGCGAATGCACCGCGCGCCCGCGCTCGTCCGCGAGCATCCACGCCGCCATGAGGGCCGCGGCGAGCAGCCCGAATCGAATGGCCCTTCCCTGCGTCATCGGCCTTCCCGGCGACACGTTCGCCGTTGGCGGCGATACTAGCGCAATGCGCGTCCCCGTCCTCACCTACCATTCGAACAACGTCGGCGGAAACGACTATGCGAACAACGATCACGTCGCGCTCGCGGCGGATCTTCGCCGCATCCGTGCGCTCGGCCTCAGGATCGTGCCGCTTTCGCTCGTCGTCGATGCGTTCCTCGGCATCGCGCCGGAATCGGCGGTCGGGCGCGCGGTCGCGCTAAGCTTCGACGACGGATCGTGGTTCGACTGGCACGATCTCGACCATCCGACCTGCGGCACGCAACGAAGCTTGGCGAACGTGCTGCGCGATTTCTCGGCCGAAACCGATGCCGCCGCTCACGCGACGAGCTTCGTCATCGTCTCGCCCGACGCGCGCGCGATGCTCGATCGAACCTGCCTGATCGGCCGCGGATGGTGGAGCGACGACTGGTGGCCGCTCGCCGAGCGCGAGGGCCTGATCGCGATCGAGAGCCATAGCTGGGATCACAACCATCACACGCTGCCTTCGACCGCGCAGCACGCCGGCCTCAAAGGCACGTTCCGCAGCATCGACACGCATGCGGACGCCGACGCCGAGATCCGCCAGGCCAACGACTGGCTCGACGCGCACGTGCGCGCGCCGCGTGCGGGGCTTCTCGCATATCCGTACGGCGAGACGAACGACTACCTCGTGCAGGACTACCTGCCGAATCGCATCGCCGAGCATCGGCTGCGCGCAGCGTTCGGCACCGAGCCGCGACCGGTCGAGCGCGGCAGCAATCGCTGGAATCTGCCGCGTTTCGTGTGCGGGCATCACTGGCAATCGGAGGACGGGCTCGCTGCGCTGCTGCGCGATCTGAACCGGGACATTTCGTGACGATCTATTCGCGCGATGGAGCTTCTCCACGCTCGCGACGCGGACCGATCACGACGAGATCGATCGTATCCTCGTTGCCTTCGAGATCGAATCGCCAGTGCACCGTTTCGTCCGGCGCGCATCCGTCGCAGCGATAAAGCCTCGAGCCGCCGTCGTCGTAGGCCTTCACGGCTGCGCGCGATCCGGCGCGAACATTTTTCACGTTCAGCGGCATCGCATTCGGAAACCGCGTCGTCAGCACCGCGACGCCGGAGCCCGGCGCGTCGAACGCGACGTCGAACGGACCATAGCCGCCCTTCGCCATGTCGGGATTGATCTGATCGCGCGTGAGATGCGTCGCGCGGCCGCCCGATGCCGGCGCGATCGGCGTGACGTTTTCGTAGAGCGCCATGCGCGAGACGACGCGATCCGGCGCGATGCCCGAAGCGATCGATGCGGGCACGAGGAGACCGGCGATGTGCGGGCCCGCGCCTTCGCGGCCGCCATAGCGCAATGTCGGCCAGTGTCCGCAGGCAAGTCGCGTCGGTGATCCGAGCGATTGCTCGAGCACGACCGCGAGTCGTCCGTGCACGACTTCATCGCCGCAGAATTCGCGCGCGATCCGGTCGACGCGATGCGCGGGATAGTGCGGCACGGCGTTATCGACATAGCGAGCGCTCCAGTCGGTCACGTCCTGGAACGGATTCGCGCCATCGGCGCTGCGCACTCGACTGAGGTCGTGCATGAACAGCCCGAACGGCGCGATCGAGAGCGCAGCGAATACGGCGAGCGCGGCGGGAACGAGCGAACGCAGGATCGGCGACGGAGCCGTGAGTGCTCCGTACCATCCGGCCGCAAGCACGAGAGCGAGCGGCGGCAGCACTCCGCTCAGCATCCACATCGGCGTGATCGGCCGCGCGAGCACGAGCAGCGCGACCTGCATGACGAACAAGCCGCCGCCGATCGCGGCCGCGATGCGCACGCGGCGTGGCATCGATCGCGCGCGGGAAAGACTCGCGACGGCGACGAGGAGACACGCCGCGTAGACGAGCCACATCACACGCACGAACGGCTCGCTCCATGTCGTCATCAGCAGGAAACCGGTCCACGGCCCGTTCGCGAGCGTCGCGGCGATCAGCGCCGGAACGCGGCGTGCGGCGTGAACGCCGATGTCGGCGCCGACGTAGCCGCCGATCGTCTTCTCGATGCCGGACGGCGTCGCGTCGAGCCACGGCGGCAGCAGCGACAGCGCGACGATGCCGGCCGAAAGCGCGAGCAAAGCAGCGGTGCGCCACGAGCGATGTCGCGCGAGCAGTGCGAGACCCGCGATGCCGACGTAGCTCACCGTCGTCGGATGCGCGTGGATGCAGGCCGCTGCCGCGAGACCGAACAGCAGCGCGCGCCGCGACGAGAGATCGTCCCAGCAGCGCCAAGTCGCCATTGCGAGCAGCAGCACGGTCGTCTCGACGAGCGCCGTGTGCGAGGGAAACATCATCGGAATCGTCGACCATCCGGCGAGCGCGAGGCTCGCGGCGAACGCGGCGCCGAGGCGCTCGTCCGCGATGCGCATGCCGAGCCGCCACGCGAGGAAATACTTTAGCCCCGCGAGAAGCTGCACGAAGACGACCGCGGCGGCCACGCGCCCGGTGATCGCGATCGGCAGCGCGAGCACGTAGAACCACCAGGGACCGAGCTCGAACAATCCGTAGATCGGCGGGCCGGTCAGCGGAAAGCCGTCGCCGCGCGCGATGCGCGTCGCCCAGTAGAGGTCGCGCCAGGAATCGGTAAGGCCGGCCGAATGAAAGCCCGCGACCGCGTGCACGCCGAGCATCAGCAGCGAGAAGCCGAGGCCTGCCCAGTACCAGAGCTTCCGGCCGGCGAAGTCCGGCGCGGAGGCAGGCGTTGCGTCGTCGATGGCGTGCAAGAGATCTCCCGGCGGCGCGGCGCGCATAGGTTAGCGTCGGCGCGGAACCGCGCAAGCCTGACGGTCGGCGTTGCGATTCCCTGGTGTGGTGGTCCCGCAAGTAACGGCATTCGTTTGTATTCGTCATCCCCGCGAAAGCGGGGATCCAGCGCCTTGCTTTCAATACTTGAAAGTCACTGGGTTCCCGCCTTCGCGGGACGACGGTTAAAGGAATTGTGGGACAGCACACCATGGGACACCACGCTAGCAGGCTGTTTCTCAACAGCCTGCTAGACTTTCTCCGGCATGCGCGGCGCGCCGCGCTTTTCGGACAGGATCGCCATGCCGCGCAATCCGCTGGACACGATTCCCGAATCCCTCCGGCCGTTCTTCACGATCACCGAAGTCGACGACGCCGAGTTCTTCGCCGGCTCGTTGTTCCGCCGCAAGTTCCACGCGCCGCCGCCGGATTTCCCGCGGCACCTCGTCGCGTTCTATCGCGGCGACGACGGCAGCCTGCATCCGGCCGGCTTCTCGCACATGCGGCCGTTCGGCGACGTCTATCTTTCGGGCGGCTCGTGCAGCGACGGCGACACGATCCGGCGCATGAGCGAAGCGCATCGCGAGGCGATCCGCGATGCCGGCGGCGTCTGGTATCTGATCCTGAAGTACGCGTTCGCAAAGTTCGCGGACGATTGCGATGCGTTCTTCGGCCATTGCGGCGACGCGCGAGCGCTCGAAGTCGCCCTCGCGGCAGGTTTCGAGAAGACGGCGACTCCGCCGATCATCGTGCACTGGCACAAGCCGCTGCACGAGGTGTTCAGGCGCGCGTTGCTGGCGAAAGTCGTGGCGCTCGGGCCGTTCTAACCGGAATGCGTGGCGCGCTCTCCCTCGTCGTCCCCGCGAAAGCGGGGACCCAGTGACTTCCGTTGCTCGAAGGAAGAAAAAGAGGCGCTGGGTTCCCGCTTTCGCGGGGACGACGAAGCAGTGCGGGTCGGCGATTTCGAAGTATCGAATCTGTCTGCATCAGACGGCGCGACGCGGCACGTGCCCGGTCGCGACGTGCCGCCGCGCGGATTCGACGTTGCGCACCGAATCGTCGAAGAAGATGTCCGCGCCGAACGCATCAAGGAACGGTCCCTTGTCGCGCCCGCCGAGGAACAGCGCCTCGTCGATGCGAACGCCCCACTCGCGCAGCGTCAGGATCACGCGCTTGTGCGCCGGCGCCGAGCGCGCCGTGACGAGCGCCGTGCGGATCGGCCCGTTCTCGCTCGGAAACGCTTCCTGCAATCGATGCAGCGCGTCGAGAAAGCCGCGGAACGGTCCGCCGGATAAGGGCTCGCGCACGCGCTCGGTCTCGTTGCGGTGGAACGCGTCGATGCCGCCCGTCTCCGAAATGCGCTCGGCTTCGTCGTCGAACAGCACGGCGTCGCCATCGAACGCGATGCGGAGCTGATCGGACTGCCGCCGCGGAGTTTTGGACGGCAGGATCGTCGCGGCAGCGACGCCGGACGCGAGCGCCTGCGCGACGCTCTCGGGATTCGCCGAAAGGAAAAGATCGGCGCCGAACGCGTTGACGTACGGCAGCGTCGGCTCGCCGCGCGTGAACGCGGCGCGCACGATGTCGAGGCCGTAGTGCTCGATCGAGTTGAATATGCGAAGCCCGGTGTCGGC
>DASZWL010000218.1:0-1502 GCA_035546695.1 Rhodanobacteraceae bacterium
AGCGCCGGGCGTGGCTGCCCGATCAAGCTGTGCGATGGACGGATCGCAAGCGGCACCGTCGGCCTAAGCCACATGCCGAGCCCGAGCCCGCCGAGCGCGCCTGCGATCGCGAGCGCGACGACGAGAAGATGCGTGCGGTCGAAGCGGATCATCCCTCTGACTTCGGCCCCAGCGCTTCCTCGACGATCGCCTGCGTCAGCACGGTCGGCAGCGCGCGGCCGGGTCCGCTCTCGCCGGCGCGGAACACGACGTAGAGCGGAACGCCGACGGCCTTGTATTGCTGCAGGAACGCCGTGATCGCGGGATCGACGTTGGTCCAGTCCGCGGTCATCAGCACGGCGTTGCTCCGCGCGAGGAGATCGCGGAACGCATCGGTGTCGAGCACGGCTTTCTCGTTGACCTTGCAGGTGACGCACCAGTCCGCGCCGACGTCGACGAACACCGCGCGGCCTTCGGCGCGAAGGCTCGCGAGCTTTTCGGCCGAATACGGCACCGAATCGCTCGCGATGGCATGCGCGGAAGCCGGCGCGGCGAGACGTGCGATCGGCACGATCGGCAACAGCGCGAGCACGACGAGCGCGATCGCAAGCGTGCGTTGCAGCGGTCCGCCGGCATAGCGATGGCGCTCCCACCACCAGAGCCCGAGCGCGAGCACGATCGCGCCGATCAGGATCCAGCCGATCGCATCGACGCCGCGCTGATAGCCGAGCACCCAGACGAGCCATGCGGCCGTGAGATACATCGGAAACGCGAGCAGTTGCTTCAGCGTTTCCATCCACGCGCCGGGCTTCGGCAGGCGCGATGCGAGCTGCGGAACGAAGCCGATGACGAGGAACGGCAGCGCGAGCCCGAGCCCGAGCGCGAGGAATACGAGCAGCGCGACGAGCGAGGATGCCCCGAACGCGAACGCGAGCGCCGAGCCCATGAACGGCGCGGTGCACGGGCTCGCGACGACGACCGCGAGCACGCCGGTGAAGAAATCGCCGGCCGCGCCGCTCTTGCCGCTCAAGCCTTGTCCGACGCCGGCGAGCCCCGCGCCGATCGAGAACACGCCGGAGAGCGAAAGGCCGATCGCGAACAGCACGTAGACGAGCGCGGCGACGAAGACCGGCTGCTGCAGCTGGAAGCCCCAGCCGAGCGCCTGTCCCGCGGCGCGAAGCGCAATCACGCCGAGCCCGACTGCCGCGAACGCGCACAGCACGCCGGCCGTGTAGATCAGCGCGTGACGGCGCGCCTTCGCCGCGCTTTCGCCGCTCTGCGCGACGCCGAGCACCTTCAGCGACAGCACGGGCAGCACGCACGGCATCAGGTTCAGGACGAGTCCGCCGATCAGCGCGAACAGCAGCGCCGCGAGCAAGCCGCCGCCGTTGCGAGCCGGTGGCGTCGTGCGCAACGCGTTGTCGTCGGCGCTCGACGCGTTGTCGGCTTCACGCGCCATCGGCACGAACGCAGCGTTCGCTGCTGCAAGCTCGTCAGGCGTCGCGGCCGGCATCTCGACGCGC
>DASZWL010000219.1:0-2192 GCA_035546695.1 Rhodanobacteraceae bacterium
GGACGCAGCGGGAAATTGCGCAGCACGCCGTCGAGCGCCATCTGCATGCGCCAGATCGAATCGTGGAACGCCCAGGCGAGAAACGGATGGTCGGTGACGGGACGATCCTGATCCTCGTAGCGCTTCAGCATCGCGCTCGCGATGTAGAGGTTCGAGAGCACGTCGCCGAGCCGCGCCGACAACTTTTCCTTGAACTTGAGGCGACCACCGAGCACGAGCATCGACGTGTCCGCGACGAGCGCGAGCGCGGCGGCGTAGCGGTTGAGCTTTCGGTAGTAGCGGCGCGTGTACGCATCGCCCGGCACGCGGCCGATCTTTCCGAACGAAAGGCCGAGCACGAAGCTCCTGACCGCGTTCGAGATCGCGAAGCCGATGTGACCGAACAGCGCGTCGTCGAACGCGGCGAGCCGTGCGCCGTAGTCGGCGATGCGCAGCGATTCCATTTCCTTCAGCACGTACGGATGGCAGCGGATCGCACCTTGGCCGAAGATCATGAGGCTTCGCGTCATGATGTTCGCGCCTTCGACCGTGATCGCGATCGGCGCGCCCTGCCAGCCGCGTCCGATCCAGTTCGAAGGGCCGAGCACGATGCCCTTGCCGCCGTGCACGTCCATCGCGTCTTTCGCGATCTCGCGCGCGAGCTCGGTCGCGTGGTATTTCGCGATCGCCGAAGGCACTGCCGGCTTCTCGCCGCGATCGACCGCAGCTGCTGTCGCGCGTGACAGCGCCGTGATCGCATAAGTGTGTCCGCCGATCCGCGCGAGCGCTTCCTCGATGCCTTCGAAGCGTCCGATCGCGATGCCGAACTGCTTGCGGATGCGCGCATAAGCGCCGGTCGCGAACGCAGCCGATCGCGCGCCGCCGGCCGTGTTCGACGGCAGCGAGATCGCGCGGCCGACCGAGAGGCATTCGACGAGCATGCGCCAGCCCTGGCCGGCCATGTCGGGTCCGCCGATCAGCTGCGCGAGCGGAATGAAGACATCCTTGCCGCGAACGGGACCGTTCTGGAACGGCACGTTCAACGGAAAATGACGGCGGCCGATCTCGAGCCCTTTCGTCTCGCGCGGCAGGAGCGCGAGCGTGATGCCGAGATCCTCCGCGTCGCCGAGGATTTTCTCGGGATCGTACATGCGGAATGCGAGGCCGATGATCGTCGCGACCGGCGCGAGCGTGATGTAGCGCTTGTCGAACGTGAGGCGAACGCCGACGACGTTCGCGCCGTTCCATTCGCCTTTGCAGACGATGCCGTAGTCGGGAATCGAGGTTGCGTCGGAGCCGGCGTAGGGGCCGGTCAGCGCAAAGCACGGCACCTCGCGTCCGTCGGCGAGGCGCGGAAGATAATAGTCTTTTTGTTCCTTCGTCCCGTAATGGACGAGCAGCTCGCCAGGTCCGAGCGAGTTCGGCACGGCGACGGTCGAGACGAGCGTCGTCGACAGCCCGGCGATCTTCTGCAGCACGGCCGAATGCGCGAGCGCCGAGAAGCCGAGCCCGCCGTATTCCTTCGGGATGATCATGCCGAAGAATTTCTTCTTCTTGAGGAAATCCCAGATCTCGGGCGAAAGATCGGCGCGCTCGTGCGTGATCTCCCAGTCGTCGACCATGCGGCAGAGCTCTTCGACCGGGCCGTCGAGGAACGCCTGCTCCTCGACCGAAAGCGCCGGCTTCGGCTCGGCGAGCAGCGCTTTCCAGTTCGGCTTGCCGCTGAAGAGCTCGCCTTCGAAGCCGACCGAGCCGGCGTCGAGCGCGATCTGCTCGGTGTCCGAGAGCTTCGGCATGACCTTCTGGAACATCGCGAGCACCGGCGCGCTGAGCTTGCGGCGACGGAACGGCACGAGGTTCAGCGGCACCGCGATCGCGGCGAAGACGACGAACGGGATCGCGATCGCCGTTGTGGAAGATCCGGCGAGCCAGCCGCTCGCGAGGATCGCGAGCGTGACCGCCGCGGTCCACGGCTTCAAGCCGATGCGGAAATACGCGGCCGCGAGCGAGACGACGAGCGCGGCGAGAACGGGAACGAAAGGATGCATGTCCTACTCCTTGACCTCGATCGTCCGCAGGAATTCGACGACGTGGCGCGTGAATACGCGGTTGTCGTCGCCGGCGATCATATGCGTCGCATCGGGCACGATCACGTGACGCGCGTGCCGGACGAGCGCGAGGAACTCGTCGGCCGTCTCGCGCGAGACGACGTC
>DASZWL010000220.1:0-5565 GCA_035546695.1 Rhodanobacteraceae bacterium
GGCCGCGGACAGCCCGAGGCGCGCATCGCCGAGCTCGAAGCCTGGGCGGCCGGAATTCGGCCCGATCTCACGCTGCTGCTCGACCTTCCCATTGCCGAAGGTCTCGCGCGCGCGGGCGGGCGAGGGCGGGCCGATCGCATCGAGCTCGAGAGCGCCGACTTCTTCGAGCGCGTGCGCGCCGCCTATCGCGCGCGAGCCGCCGCGGAGTCCGGACGGTTCCGCGTGATCGACGCGACGCGCGGCATCGATGACGTGCGCGCCGCAGTGTGCGAAGCGATCGACGCGTTCGTCGCGACTGCCGGGCGCCGCTCCGCATGAAGACGCTCGCGCCGTGGCTCGCGCCGGCCTGGAACGTGCTCGCCGAGGATCTGCGCACGAGACGGCTGCATCACGCGCTGCTGTTCGGCGGTCCGCGCGGGTACGGCAAGCGCGCGCTCGCCGATGCGTTCGTCGAGGCGATGCTTTGCACCGATCGCGGCGCCGACGGATACGCGTGCGGCCGTTGCCGGAGCTGCCTCCTCGTCGCGGCCGGGAGTCATCCCGATCTCGTGCGCGTGACGTTCGAGCTGCGCGACGACGGACGTCCGCGTACCGAGATCACGGTCGACCAGCTGCGCGCGCTCGGCCAGCGCCTCGCGATGGCGAGCCAGTTCGACGGATGGCAGATCGCGATCGTCGATCCCGCCGACGCGATGACCGCGAACGCGGCGAACGCGCTGCTGAAGACGCTCGAGGAGCCGGCTCGCGAGACGGTGCTCGCGCTCGTCGCCGACGATCCGTCGCGACTGCCGGCGACGATCCGCAGCCGCTGTCGTCGCGTGGACATCGCTACGCCTTCACACGCGGAAGCGCTCGAATGGCTGCGCGAAGAGGGCGTTCCTGCCGATGCTGCCGAGGCGACGCTGGCGGCGAGTCTCGGCAATCCTGGTCAGGCGCGCGAGTGGGCTGCGGACGGCGGGCTCGCGCTGCTCGCCGAATGCCGTACCGATCTCGCGGCGCTCTCGGCCGCACGGGCGCGGCCGGTCGCCGTCGCGCAGCGCTGGGCGGCGGATCGGCCCGACCGGAGGCTCTGGCTCGCCGCGACGCTCGCGCGCGACGAGGCGCGTCGCCTCGGCGCAGGCGAAGGCGGCGCGCTCGGCTTGACCGCGCGGGACGAAATCCCGAAGCTAAACGTCTGGTTCGCTCGCGCGAATCGGGCGCGCGGGCTCCTGTCGACGCCGTTGCGCGCGGAGCTCGTGCTTCTCGATCTGCTGCGCGCGTGGCCGGCGCGGCTCGGCAAGACCTGAAGTCGGAAAGGGCGTGACGATGGCGACTCCAGCAGCAGGCGGCGCACCGCGGCAAGGCATCCTCTCGCTCGCGATCAAGGACAAGGGCGCGCTGTTCAACGCGTACATGCCGTTCGTCCGCGGCGGTGGCCTTTTCGTGCCGACGGCCAAGCGCTACAGCCTCGGCGACGAAGTGTTCATCTTGCTCTCGCTGATGGAAGAGAAGGATCGCCTGCCGGTCGCTGGCAAGGTCGTCTGGATCACGCCGGCCGGCGCGCAAGGCAACCGCACGGCGGGCATCGGGGTGCAGTTCAATGATTCGGCCGACGGCGAAGCGGCGCGGACGAAGATCGAATCGATTCTGGCGGGCATCCTGACGCAGGAAAGGCCGACGCATACGATGTGAGCCATCACATCGTCGTCCCCGCGAAAGCGGGGACCCCATGTCTTTGGCGACTGGAGCAGAGGCACTAGGTTCCCGCTTTCGCGGGAACGACGAAATCAGGCCACCGCGTCACGTGCATGCCGCTTGATTGCCGCGAGCATCGCCGCGAGGCCGTTCGAGCGCGTCGGCGAAAGATGCTTCGCAAGGCCGATCGACTCGACGAACGTCGGCTCCGTCGCGAGGATCTCGGAAGCCGGTCGCCCCGAGTAGACGCGCAGCAGCAGCGCGATCAGGCCCGAAACGATCGCCGAATCGCTGATCGCCTGGAAATCGAGCCGGTTCGCGTCGCCCGAAGGCACGAGCCAGACCTGCGACTGGCAGCCGGTGATCTTGTGCGCGTCGGTCTTCAGCGCGTCCGGGAACGGCGGCAACTTGCGGCCGAGATCGATGAGGTACTGATAGCGCTCGGTCCAGTCGCCGAAGAAAGCGAATTCGTCGGCGATCGCGGCCTGCGCCGCGTCGGCCGTCGCGGTCACGTCACGCTGCGCATTCATTCGGATTCACGACTTTCCAGCGCGTGCCTTCGGCACCGTCCTCGATCGCGATGCCTTTCGCGGCGAGCAGATCGCGGATGCGGTCGGCTTCGGCGAAATCGCGCGCCTTGCGCGCCTCGGTGCGCTTCGCGACGAGCGCGTCGATCTCTGCGGCGTCGATCGCGCCTTCGCCCGCGGCAGCGTCGGACGCGCGCGCGAGCCCTTGCTTGAACCACGCTTCGGGATCGGCCTTGAGCAATCCGAGCATGTCGCCCGCACCGAGCAGCGCGATTTTCGCGGCTTTGCGGCCGGACGGCGCGGCGCGACGGCTCGCGCTTGCGAGCTCGGCAAGCGCCGCGAGCGCCTGCGGCGTGTTGAGATCGTCGAGCAGCGCCGCTTCGATCTCCGGCGGCATCTCGATCTCGGCAGGATCCACCGTGACGTCGGCGAGATCGCGCAGCGCGCCGTACCATCCGTCGAGCGTCGAGCGCGCCTGCGCGAGCGCAACGTCGGACCAGTCGAGCGGTTGGCGGTAGTGTGCTTTCAAGAGGAGATACCGCAGCACTTCCGGCGGATGTTTTCGCAGAAGCTCGTGCAGCAGCATGACGTTGCCGAGCGATTTCGACATCTTCCTGCCTTCGAACGTCAGCATGCCGTTGTGCAGCCAGTAGCGCGCGAAGATGCGGCCGCCGTGCGCGCAGGTCGACTGCGCGATCTCGTTTTCGTGGTGCGGGAACATGAGATCGTTGCCGCCGGCGTGGATGTCGATCGTCTCGCCAAGATGCGCCTCGGCCATCGCCGAGCACTCGATGTGCCAGCCGGGTCGGCCGCGTCCCCATGGGCTTTCCCAGCCGGGAAGATCCGGCGTCGACGGCTTCCACAGGACGAAATCGGCCGGGTTCTTCTTGTACGGCGCGATCTCGACGCGCGCGCCGGCGATCATCTCGTCGACAGAGCGTCCGGACAGCTTGCCGTAATCGGGGAAGCTGCCGACATCGAACAGCACGTGGCCTTCGGCCGCGTAGGCGTGGCCGGAGACGATCAGCGCCTCGCACATGCGGACGATTCCGGCGATGTGCTTCGTCGCCTGCGGGTTCACGTCCGGGACGTCGGCGCCGAGCGCGGTCATGTCCTCGAGGAACGCGGCGGCGAAGCGATCGGCGATCCGCTCGATCGGGACGCCAGCGGCTTTGGCGGCCGCGTTGATCTTGTCGTCGACGTCGGTGATGTTCCGCGCATAGACGACACGCGGATAAAGCCGTCGGAGCAGCCTCGCCAGTAGGCCGAACACGACGTAAGGCCGCGCGTTGCCGATGTGGATGTAGTTGTAGACGGTCGGCCCGCAGACATAGAGCGTCACGCGCTCGGGATCGAGCGGGACGAATTCCTCGGTGCGCCGGGTCAGGCTGTTGTGCAGGCGAAGCGTCATCGGCCGGGTCGTTGTGCTTTGCAACAGCATAGCAGGCGGGCGTCGGTGGACGCTCCCTGGGGACAGTTTTTCTTCAATGAATGGAAGGCCTTAGCCAAGGTTCAGCGACTCGATGCTCTAATTCGCGCCCATATTATTAAAAATGCGCTCGAAGAATGCGCGGAAGGGAGGCGCCGTGCGGGAGTGCCGGCGGTTCCGAAGCGCTGCCCCGATGTTGTGGAGATTGCAATGAAGTTGAAGGGTTTGTCTCTCGCTGCGGCGCTCGTGCTCGCGGCGAGTGCGTTTGCGCAGACGGCCTCTGCGCAGATGAGTTCCGCCCAAAATCCGCCGCCGCCGCCCGGGCGCTACGATCCTGCGCCGAGCGAGAACACGAAGTACGCGTGGGCCGATGTCCTGCGCGTCGATCCGGTCTACGACCGCGTGCAGACCAGCGCGCCGCGCGAGGAATGCGAGGACGTTCCGGTCGAGCGCCGCGTCGACGGCGGCAACAACAACGGCGCCGGTACCGTGATCGGCGCGATCGTCGGCGGCGTGCTCGGCAGCACGGTCGGCAAGGGCGACGGCCGCAAGGCCGCTACGGTTGCCGGCGCGGTCGTCGGCGGAGCCGTCGGCCACGGCGTAGCGAGTCAGGACGACGGCTACTACGAAGGGCCCGAGCGCCATTGCCGCGTCGTGCAGGACGTCGCTCAAGAGAGGCGCATCGTCGCCTACGATGTGCAGTACCGCTATCGTGGCGACGTCTACATGTCGCGCCTCGACTACGATCCCGGCGAGCGCATGCGCGTGCGCGTGAGCATCGCGCCGGCGGATTGAGTTGTGAAAGTCGGGATTCGGGATGTAGTCAGTCATCCCGAATCCCGAATCCCGGCTTTATTGCGCCGCACAGCGATTCCGGATACCTTCACACCCGATGAACGCAACGACCCCCGCCGCCGAAGCCCTGTCGAGCGCCCGCATGGCCGCCGGCATGACCTCGCGCGCTCGCCGACCGGAGCCCTGCATCGCCGCCGGGTAGGCTGTCGCACGCGTTTCATGTGTTTCGACGAAAACCCGGCCTTCGCGCCGGGTTTTTTGTTGTTGTTTCGGCGCCCCGGAATCTCAGACAGGACCCGACGAATGCCGCCTCGCCATTTCCTCTCGACGCAAGACTGGAGCCGTCCCGAGCTCGACGCGCTGCTCGAAGATGCCGCGCGCTTCAAGCGCGAGAAGATCGGACGCGAGCTCGCGGGCAAGTCGATCGCGCTCCTCTTCTTCAATTCGTCGATGCGCACGCGCACGAGCTTCGAGCTCGGCGCGTACCAGCTCGGCGGCCACGCGATCGTGCTTTCGCCCGGCAAGGACGCGTGGCCGATCGAGTTCGGCACCGGCACGCTCATGATCGGCGACGAGGAAGAGCACGTCGCCGAAGTCGCTCGCGTGCTCTCACGCTACGTCGATCTGATCGGCGTGCGCGCGTTCCCGAAGTTCCAGGACTGGAACGCCGACCGCAAGGATCGCGTCATCAACGCGTTCGCCGAGTACGCGAGCGTGCCCGTCATCAACATGGAGACGATCACGCATCCGTGTCAGGAGCTCGCGCACATCCTCGCGCTGAAGGAGCATCTCGGCGATCTGCGCGGAAAGAAATACGTGCTGACGTGGACGTATCATCCGCGTCCGCTCAACACGGCCGTCGCGAACTCGGCGCTCCAGATCGCGACGCGCTACGGCATGGACGTGACGCTGCTCTGTCCGACGCCGGCCTACATCCTCGATCCGCGCTACATGGAATTCGCCGAGAAGAACGTCGCCGAGAACGGCGGCTCGCTGACCATCAGCCACGACCCCGAGGATGCGTACAAGGGCGCGAACGTGATCTACGCGAAGAGCTGGGGCGCGATCCCGTATTTCGGGCGCTGGGCCGAAGAGAAACCGATCCGCGATGCGCACCAGCACTTCATCGTCGACGAGTCG
>DASZWL010000221.1:0-6434 GCA_035546695.1 Rhodanobacteraceae bacterium
CCGAACTCGCGCACCGGCAACCGCTACGGCAATTTCGAAGCGGTCGACCACATGGCGTGGGATGGATTGACCAATCCTTACGACGGCAAGGCAATGGGCGTGTTCGGCGAATCCTGTGCCGACAAGTACCACTTCACGCGCGAGCAGCAGGATGCGTTCGCGACCGAGTCGGTCAAGCGCGCGCAGGCCGCGATCGCGTCTGGCGCGTTCAAGGACGAGATCGTTCCGGTGACCGTCAAAGGCCGCAAGGGCGATGTCGTCGTCGATACCGACGAGCAGCCCGGCAAATCCGACATCTCGAAGATCCCCACGCTGAAGCCGGCGTTCCGCAAGGAGAACGGCACGATCACGGCGGCGAGCTCGTCGAGCATCTCCGACGGCGCGGCCGCGACCGTGCTGATGAGCGCGGACGAAGCGAAAAAGCGCAACATCAAGCCGCTCGCGCGCATCGTCGCGCACGCGACGCACTCGCAGGAACCCGAATGGTTCACGACCGCGCCGGTCGGCGCGATCCAGAAAGTGCTCGACAAGGCCGGCTGGAAGGTCGGAGACGTCGATCTCTTCGAAGTCAACGAGGCGTTCGCGGTCGTCGCGATGGCGCCGATGAAAGAGCTCGGCATCCAGCACGAGAAGCTCAACGTGCACGGCGGCGCGACGGCGCTCGGACATCCGATCGGCGCGTCCGGTGCGCGGCTGATCGTCACGCTGATCCACGCGCTGAAGCAGAAAGGCGGAAAGCGCGGCGTCGCGTCGCTTTGCATCGGCGGCGGCGAGGCCACAGCGGTTGCGATCGAGCTCGCATAGCGATCGCGGCTTCATCGGCGGCGCGAGCCGTCATCATCCAAGGGGAGATCGATCGATGGACATGAGGCGCATAGCACTTTGCACGATGCTGCTCGCGGGCCTCGCCGCGTGCAGCGACAACGCGCAGCAGCAGGCGCAGGATGCGGCGAACAAGGCCGCCGAGGCGACGAAGAAAGCCGCGGACGCGACGGCGGATGCGGCGAAGAAAGCGGCCGATGCGACAGCGGATGCCGCGCAGCAGGCGTCCGACTCGCTGAAGCAGGCCGGCAACGAAGTGTCCGACGCGACGAAGCAGGCCGCCGACGCGACCGGCGCCGCGATGGAGAAGGCGAAGGACGCGACCGCCGAAGCCGCCGATTCCGCGAAGGAAACCGCGAAGGATGTCGGCAACGCGATGGCCGAAGGCGCCAAGCAGGTCGGCAGCGACGTCAAGGACGCGGCCAAGGACGTCAAGGACGCCGCGACCGGCGACGACAAGAAGGACGGCGATCACTGACGACGCATAGGGTGGACCTCGGCCCACCGCTGTCCGTGTCGCGAACGAAGGTGGGCCAAGGCCCACCCTATGGTTCATGCACCGGCCGCCTCACGCGGCCGGTTGCGTTTTGAGAGTCTCGCGATGCTGGCGCCGCGCCGACGCGCTGTGCTTTCATGGCGCCCTCTTCCCTCGCACGCCGACCGATGCCCGCCATCCGCTCCGAGATCGATCCGCGCTCGCCGGAATTCGAGGCCAACGCCGCGCAGATGCGCGCGCTCGTCGACGATCTGAAATCCGAATTCGCGAAAGTCGCCGAAGGCGGCGGCGAAAAGGCACGCGCGAAGCACACCGAGCGCGGCAAGCTGCTGCCGCGCGAGCGCATCCGCGCGCTGCTCGATCCGGGCTCCCCGTTTCTCGAATTCTCGGCGCTCGCCGCGCACGGCATGTACGAGAGCCAGGCGCCCTCGGCCGGCATCATCACCGGGGTCGGCCGCGTCAGCGGTGTCGAGACGCTCGTCATCGCGAACGACGCGACGGTCAAGGGCGGCACGTATTTCCCGATGACCGTGAAGAAGCATCTTCGCGCGCAGGAGATCGCGCTCGAGAACCGCCTGCCCTGCGTCTATCTCGTCGATTCCGGCGGTGCATTCCTGCCGCTGCAGGACGAAGTGTTTCCGGATCGCGAGCACTTCGGCCGCATCTTCTACAACCAGGCGCGCATGTCGGCACTCGGGATCGCGCAGATCGCGGTCGTCATGGGCTCGTGCACGGCCGGCGGAGCGTACGTGCCGGCGATGAGCGACGAGACGATCATCGTCAGGGAACAGGGCACGATCTTCCTCGGCGGCCCGCCGCTCGTGAAAGCGGCGACCGGCGAAGTCGTCGACGCCGAAACGCTCGGCGGCGCGGACGTGCACACGTCGATCTCGGGCGTCGCCGACCATTTCGCCGAGAACGACGCGCATGCTCTCGCGATCGCGCGCGACATCGTCGCGAATCTCAACCGCGGCAAGCATCTCGCGGTCGCGACGATCGATCCGCGCGAGCCGCTCTATGCGGCCGACGACATCTACGGCATCGTGCCGCGCGACACGCGCATTCCGTTCGATATCCGCGAGATCATCGCGCGCATCGTCGACGGATCGGAATTCCATGAGTTCAAGGCGCGCTACGGCAAGACGCTCGTAACGGGTTTTGCGCACATCTACGGCTATCCGGTCGGCATCGTCGCGAACAATGGAATTCTCTTCTCCGAATCGGCGCTCAAGGGCACGCACTTCATCGAGCTCTGCAACCAGCGCAACGTGCCGCTCGTGTTCCTGCAAAACATCACGGGCTTCATGGTCGGCAAGAAGTACGAGCACGCCGGCATCGCGAAGGACGGCGCGAAGATGGTCACCGCGGTCGCCTGCTCGCACGTGCCGAAGTTCACCGTGATCACCGGCGGCAGTTTCGGCGCCGGCAACTACGCGATGTGCGGACGCGGTTATCAGCCGCGCTTCCTCTGGATGTGGCCGAACGCGCGCATCAGCGTCATGGGCGGCGAGCAGGCCGCGAGCGTGCTCGCGACCGTGCGTCGCGACGGTATCGAAGCCTCGGGAAAAACCTGGCCGAAGGAAGACGAGGACGCGTTCAAGGCGCCGATCCGCGAGCAGTACGAGCGCCAGGGCCATCCGTACTATGCGACCGCGCGGCTCTGGGACGACGGCATCATCGATCCCGCGGATACGCGGCGCGTGCTTGGTCTTGCTATCTCCGCGTCGTTGAATGCGCCGATCGAGCCGGGACGCTTCGGCGTGTTCCGCATGTAAGACACCGGCGGATCGATTCACGCCGCTTGTCGACCATTCGCGCAAAGAGTAGCTTCGTGCAATATCGACTTCGGCCAGCGGGAGACGCATCGTGAATTGTCGTGCATCGTCGTTGTCGTTCGGTCTCGTTCTCGCGCTGTCCGCGGCGCCTCTCGCGGCATGGGGCCAGAGCAACGATGGTCCCGTCGCGCCGACTTATCGCTCTCTCGAGAACGCGAAGCGGCTGCAAGGCAACGGCAGCTTCATGAGCCCCGAGGATCACGCACGGCCCGGCGAAGTGTTCTTCCTGCGCGCCGCCGCGGCGGTCCGGCACAAGGACTACAAGTTCGCCGCCGACATGTACAAGGTCGCGGCGTCGTGGGCGTTCAAGCCGGCCCAGTACAACCTCGCCGTCATGTATTTCAAGGGCGAAGGCGTCGCAGTCGACAAGCCGCTCGCGATGGCTTGGGCCGCGCTCGCGGCCGAGCGCGGCGAGCAGGATTACGTCGACGCGCGCGAGCTCATCTACTCGAAGCTCAGCACCGCGGAGTTCGCGAAGGCGAACGAGATCTGGCGCGATCTCAAGCAGACCTACGGCGACGAGGTCGCGCTGAAGCGCGCGAAGGCGCGCTGGGCGGACGTGCGCAACAACGTTACGGGATCGCATGTCGGCTCGGTCGGGCATCTCCTCGTCGGCAACGGCTACGACTCGGGACATCTCGGCAGCTTGACGCCCGGCCTTGCTCCGACAGCGGGGCCATTCTCCGACACGCCTTTCGGCGCGACGGGTGCCGGCACGATCGACGGCTCGATCGCGTATCGGCAGCTCCGCGAGAGCGACAATCCCTACGATCCGAAATTCGAGCGGCATCCGGGCACGGCGACGGTCGAGCCGCTCGTGCCGCTTCCGGACGAACATGCGGCGCCGGATCCCTCAGGAACCGGAAGCGATACGCGGCACGACATCTGATCCGGAATCCGGATGATGCGTCAGGATTCGTTCCGATGCCGTCGTACGTAAGGCGACGTTGACGCTCGTGCCTGGCCGGCGTAGCGTTTCGGCACAGGCCCTTCCGGCAGCGCAATGTCGAGACTCCTCATGAACGGATATCGCTTTTCCGACGCAATACTCGCAGCGGTCTGCATCGCGCTGCTCGGCGGCGTCGGCAGCGCGCGCGCTCAGGATGCGCCGGACTACAGCTCGTCCGATACGGCCGAAAAACCCGTGCAGTGGACGTTCGCGACGCCCGAGCAGGACGGCCGCCCGGGTCTCTATTATTTCTATCGCGGCGTCGAGGCTGTCGATCGCGGCCAGTACACGTTTGCGGTCGACATGTACAAGACTTCGGCGTCATGGGCCTACAAGCCCGCCGAATACAACCTCGCCGTGATGTACGCGAAAGGCGAAGGCGTTCCGGTCGACAAGCCGCTCGCGATGGCATGGGCTGCGCTTGCGGCCGAGCGCGGGCATTCCGGTTACATCGAGGCGCGCGAAGCGATCTACGCCGAGCTCACGCCGGAGGAATTCCAGAAAGCGAACGAGATCTGGCGCGATCTCAAGAAAACGTACGGCGACGAGACGGCGCTGCGCCGAGCGAAGGCGCGATGGGCGATGGTGAAAGCTTCGATCACCGGCTCGCACGTCGGCGCCGTCGGCAATCTCAGGATCGGCGGCGTCGGTTCGATGTCCGAAGGTTTGACCGGCGGATGGATGATCGGTCCAGTCGCTTACCGGCAGCTGCTCGAGAGCAAGGATCCGTACGATCCGCGATTCGTCCCGCACTACGGCACCGCAACGGTCGGACCGATCGTCCCGTTGCCGGATCAAGCCGAGACGCCGCCCGCGAAGACCGACGCCGCGAAGGACCACTAGAAACCTGCGTCCAGCGATACATCGCGGGCGCGAAACATTGGCGCTTCGGGCTGACGAATTTGCACCGAACGCTGGCGCGTGAACTCGATCGCGCGCAAACCGGAAACACGATCCCGCGCAAGCGCATGCGCTGCCGAACATGAACGCGTGGCGAAACACCGGCGCGGCATGCAGCGCACTCTTCGCCGCGACGTTAAGAACGCAAATAATTCGTTATGCCGCAGCAAGTTCAGCAACATTCGGCGACAACGTCACAGGAATGACGCGCAAGTTGCGTGCTACGCTCGGATTCCCCTGCAACACCTGATGCGGAGCTCGCAAGCATGGCCATTTTCAATCAACCCTCGACGGCGAAGAAGGAATCCGTGCCCTATCCTTCCGATCCGATCCCTGCCGCCGCGAAAGAAGCCGCGCCCGTGGTCGACTACGCGGCTCCGCAGCAGAGCCCCGCTCGCTGGACGGCCGATCGCAGCGACGCGAAGGAATCGCTGATCGCCGCCGACATCACGATCGAAGGCAAGATCGAAGGCTCGGGCCACGTCCGCATCGCCGGCAAGTTCAAGGGCGACGTCAACGTGCAAGGCGATCTCACGATCGAAAAGGACGCCAAGCTCAATGGCAGCGTGCGCGCGAAGAAGATCACGGTCGCCGGCGAGCTCGAAGGCAATATCGATTCGGCATCGCAAGTCGAGCTCCAACAGTCCGGCGTCCTGATCGGCGATCTCAAGGCGGGATCGCTGACCGTCGCCGCCGGCTCGCGCATGCGCGGCCAGGTCGAGTTCGGCTGGGACGAGAGCACGTCGTCGTCGAAATCGCGTCGCAACGGTGCGGAGAACGGTTCCGGCTCATGAGCGCGACGCGTCCGGGGCCGGTGCGCCCCGGGACGGCCGGCGCGACCCGGATCTGTCCCCACTGCAAGACGACGATCCTCGAAAGCTCGAGCGTCTGCCCGCAATGCAAGCACCACGTGCGCTTCGACGCGAACGTCGCCAAGCGTTCGCTCGAAGCAATGTCGGCGCTGCGCGTCGAAGGAACGATCCGTCATCCGACCGACGGCGAGGCGTGGGAATACTCGATGGTGCTCTCGATCCGCAACGACCGCGGCGAGGAGATCGACCGCAAGATCGTCGGCGTCGGCGCGATGCGGCCGGGCGAGGGGCGGACGTTTTCGCTCACGGTGGAGGTGACGGGCGATATGCGCGACGTGGCGCGCAAGCACTGACGCGCCTGCTGCGTCTCACTCTCCCGCTTGCAGGAGATTCTTCCCCTCTCCCGCTTGCGGGACGCTGCTCGATTTTCCCCTCTCCCACTTGCGGGAGAGGGCAGGGTGAGGGCGCTCTTGGTTCGCCGTTTCGTGTTGTTGTGTGTTTTGTCTTTCGATCTTCTACGTCGACGCGAAAACCGACTCACGTCCCTGTGGGTCTTGCCGGCCATCCTGGCCGGCGCGTGACTTTCTCTTGCTCGTGCAAGAGAAAGTCACCAAAGAGAA
>DASZWL010000222.1:0-7477 GCA_035546695.1 Rhodanobacteraceae bacterium
TCGGCTGCGGCGCGCGCGTCGTTCATCTGCGCCATCCAGAATAATGCCTGGCTGCGCACGTGATCGGACGGATCGCTGCCGCCAATCGCGCGGATGCGAACGTATGGATCGCCTGCATGCGACTGCGACAGCGCGAAGATCGCATGCTCGCGCAGCTTCGGGTCGCCGTCGGTCGTCGCGTAGCGCTCGACGATCGCGGCGCCGTCGGCGCCGCGCGCCTGGCCGAGCCAGAACAGCGCGGATTCGCGCGTGTTGCGCGGATGCGAAGCCTCGGCTCGCGCCGCGAGCACGCGCGTCGCGGCCGCGTCTTCGTGGAAGGCGATCGCGCCGAGCGCATCTTCGTCGTGCGCCGATGCGTCGCCGTCCATCCATGCCGAAAGGAATGCGATGCTGTCGCCGGATTCGACGCCGTCGATCCGGCGGATCTCGCTCTTGCTGCGCACCGGACACGTCGCGTCGTACGCGCGCACGTCGTCGACGTGCGAATGCGTGACGTGCGCGTAGACCGTGAGGACATCGTGACACGGCGGGCGCGGCTCGTCGTGCGTGCTGAAGCCGTGACTGCGATCGTCGAGATCGCAGCCGGAGCGGTCGTTCTTTCCGGGCCCGCCGGAGAAGCAGCACGGCGTGCCCGCATCGGCGATCATCGGCACGTTCCACGCGACCCAGCCATCGGCCGACGCGACGCGCTTCGCGAGCGACTCGTCGGCGAATGCGACGCCTGCGTGCAGTGCCGAAGCGGCGAGCACGGAAAGCAGCCAGCGTTTCATCGCGGATTCCTCCGGTTCGCGTCCTTGTCGAGCTCGCCCTCGATCGCGTCGATCGCGCTGTCGTCGCCCATGACGGTCAGCGTGCGCAGCAGCGCCTTCTTCTCGTCGACGGTCTTCGCCGCGCGATAGAGCTCGAGCACGCCGTCGGAATCGCCGGAGACGATGAGCCCTTGCAGCGTCGCATCGCGCAGCGCTTCGGTGTTCGCCTCGCGATAGAGCTGCACGAGCTTGTCGTCGGCGCCCGCGACGCCGAGCGATTGCAGCGCCTCCTTGCGCAGGTCTTCGGGCAGCTTCGCATCGCCCGCGATCGCCGCGAGCGCATCGCCGTTGCCGGCGACGCCGAGCGCCTGGACGATCGCCCGGCGATTTTCGGCATCCTGCGTCACGTCGAAGAGCTGCTTCAGCTCGTCCGACGCATCGAGCGCGCCGAGCGTCTCGATCGCCTTCGCGCGCACCGCAGGATCGGGCTCGTTGCGCGCGCTCGCGAGCACGAGATCCTTGCGGTCGGCGACGAGCCAGGCCTCGATGATCTGCTTCTTCTCGTGCGCGTCCTTGCTCGTCGCGTAGATCTCGCGCAGGCGCTCGATCGCGCGATCCTCGCCGCTGACGCCGAGCATGCGGATCGCCTCGGCGCGAAGCTCGGGATCGGGCGAGCTTTTCGCGGCGTCGATGACGACGTCGAGCGCGGCGTCGCTGCCGAGCTGGCTCAGCACGAACAGCGCGCGCTTCTTGACCTTCGTCGAGTGCTGGCCTTGCAGCACTTTCTTCAGGAGCGGCAGCGCGCGCTCGGGTGGCGCGTTCATGAGGCCCTCGACGGCGATGTCGGCGAGATCCTCCTCGTCGTCGCCGGTCGCCGCATTCACCGTTACCGTCGCCGGACGCGCATCGCGCAGCAGCGCGTCGGCGTCTTTGCCCCAGCGGCTGTCTGGAAATTCGCGGTGCAAGCGATCGATCGTCGCCTTCGCCTCGGTCGTGCGCCTGGCTTGCACGAGAGCGTAGGCTTCCCAGTAGAGCGCAGCGTCGGCGCTCTTCGGCTCTTTTTCGCGCAGTAGCTTCTCGAGATCCTGGAAGCGCTTCAGCGCGCCGTTCCAGTCGCTCTTCTTCAGCGCGGCCTGGCCATCCCAGTAGAGCTGGTTCGACGCCTTGTCGGTCGGCGCCATGTCGCCCTCGCTCGCGGCGCGCGCGGCATGCGCGCCGAGCGCGAGCATCAGCGCGGCGGCGAGGACGGTTGCGGTCATCTTCATCATCGAAAGATTCCTTCGTGGAGTCAGGTTCGGTGCGTGCCATTGCGATCGAGTCGCGCTTCGGCGGCGCGCACCTGGAACATCAGGTCGGTATCGCGCAGGTACTCGCGCAAACCGTCCGAAGATTGGACGGGCGACGACGCCGGTGCGTTAGCCAGCGAGATCAGCACGGGTTCGATCTGGCGCAGGAAATCCGCGAGCTGCGTATTGCCCGCGCGCGCGGCGGCGAGCGCGTAGAGCCGGTTCGATTCGACGAGCTGCGCGGCGAGCGCGCGATTGCCGTCGAGGATCTCGGCGCTGTCGCTGTTGCTCGCCGTCATCAGCACGCCTTCGGTCGCGCGAAGATGCGCTGCGACGTATGCGTCGAGCACGCGCGCGGCGGCGGCATCGGCGGTCGAGGCCGCAGCGGGCGGCGTCATGGGCGCGCTGTTCCTTCCGGCGTAAAAGCCGGCGCCGATCGCGAGCGCGATCGCAGAGGCGCTTGCGAACGCGAGACGCGGCGGCGTCAGCCACGCGTGGATCGCGTGCAGCGTTTCGCGCCATGACGCGCGCTTCCCGATGTGACGCGTCTGCAATCGCGGTTCGAGCTTTCGCCAGAGTCGCGCTTCGAAGTCGGGTTCGGCCTCGGGCACTGGCTCAGCGTCGACGCGTGCCAGCACGCGCTCGATCGACGCGAGGCGATCGCGAAGCGCCTGCGATGCTGCGAGCGCGTCGCGGATCTCGTCGAGCCGCGTCGCATCGAGGCCGTCGCGATAGTGATAGAGAACGAGATCGTCGTCGCTGATCGTATTCATGTCGTCATTCCACCGTATCCTGCGGTTCCAGCGCCGCGCGCAGCTTGCGCACGGCGCGGAAGACCGCCTGCTTGCTCGCGCTCTCGCTGAGCGAAAGCGTTTGCGATATTTCCTCGATCGAACGGCCTTCGTGATGGCGGAGCACAAAGGCCGTGCGCTCGATCGTGCTCATGCGCGAAAGCTGCGCGGCGATGTCGCGGCCGAGCGCGACGCTCGTCGCATGGCGATCCGGGCCCGGCGTCGCGTCGAACGCGGCGGCGAAAATCGCTTCGCCGTCGTCGGATTCGGGCAACGCATCCTCGACACGGCGGCGCTTTCGCATCAGCTCGAGCGCGGCGTTGACCGCGATGCGGTGCAGCCAGGTCGAGAACGCCGAGCGTCCGTCGAATTCGCCGAGATGCCGGTAGGCGTTGAAGAACGCGTCCTGCACGGCATCCTCGGCGAGCGCGTCGTCGCGCGTGATGCGCGCGCAGACGCGGAACAGCGCGCGTGCGTGCGCCTCGACCAGTTGCCGGAACGCGGCCGTATCCCCTGTGCTCGCCTCGGCAATCCGGCGCGCTTCGTCGTCTGCCATGCGCATAGGATGCGCCGCGAAGCGGTGCGGTTAGCCGGCGCGGGCTCCGTCGAGCTCGCGACGGCAGACGTGTTGCCTGAAGGCGTTCATTTCTCCGTCCCGAGTCCATTGACACGTAAATGCGAATCGTTATCATTAACGGCGCCTATGGCAGGAGGAGCGCCGGCATGTTCGACCCGATCCCTCACGAACCATCCGCGGCATCGCCGCACGCGAACCGCGCGACGAACGCGTCCGCGCCGAACGGCGCACAGCGCATCGACAGCCATCGGCTGCTCGCCGGCGGCCGCGAGCTCGTCATCGACCACGCGGGCCAGGAATATCGCTTGCGCCTGACGCGGAACGACAAGCTGATCCTCACGAAATAGAAAACCGAATCGAGCGACCGAAGCGTCGCGACACGCCAACGTCAGAGCCAGCCGGAACCGTCCGCCATCGCGGTTCTCCGCCAGCCACCACCCGCCGTGCGCGGGCATTGGAAGCCAAGGGGAACCGAATGCCGATCCGAAAGCGCGTCACCGCTCCATCGCTGCTGCTGCTCGTCCTTGCGAGCGGCGCGCATGCGGACGAGTCGAAACCCGACGATCTTCCGATCTTCGACGAGCTCGACCGCATCGTCGTCACCGCGACGCTCAACGAGCGCGCGCAGAAAGATGTCGCAGGCGACGTCACCGTCATCGATGCGCTCGAGATCGATCGCCGGCAGGTTCAGGGTCTCGACGATCTCCTGCGCTACGAGCCCGGCGTTTCCGTCACGGGCGGCGCGACCGGCGGCAACCGCTTCGGCATCGGCGGCATCTCGATCCGCGGCCTCGGCGGCAACCGCGTGCGCATGGAGATCGACGGCATCGCCGTGCCGGACGCGTTCTCGATCGGCAGCTTTTCGAGCGCCGGCCGCGACGTCGTCGACGTCGATGCGCTGAAGCGCGTCGAGATCGTGCGCGGCGCAGCGTCCTCGCTGTATGGATCCGATGCGCTCGGCGGCGTCGTCAGCTACGTCACGAAAGATCCGAACGATTATCTCGGCCCCGGCGGCGGCCAGTTCCTATCGGGAAAGCTGCTCTATAACAGCGCCGACCGCGGCAGCGCCGAAAGCGGCACCTGGGCCGGCGGCAACGGCGAGCACGGCGCGGTCGTCGTCGCGACGCACCGCGACGGCAGCGCGCTCGACAACATGGGCGACGTCGACAGCGCGGATACTTCGCGCACGCGGCCGAATCCGCAGGACACGAAGAGCAACGCCGTGCTCGCGAAATACGTGCACACGGCGCCGTCGGGCCGCATCGACCGCATCGCGATCGACGGCGAGCATGCCGACGACGACACCGACGTGTTGTCGAGCGTCACGAACGCGCCGACGACCGCGCTCGAAGGTCACGACGTGCGCAACCGCTGGCGCTTCTCGGTCGGGCAGGAGATTCCGTTCGCGTCGCTGCTCGCCGACAGCGCGGACTGGAAGGCCTACTGGCAGGAAAGCGAGGCGACGCAGGACACGTTCGAGGATCGCCTCGCGAGCGCGAGCCCGACGCAGCGCTTCCGCCGTTTCGAGTTCGACCAGCGCGTCGTCGGCGCCGAGGCGACGTTCCGGAAATCCGCGACGACCGGCGCGGCCGAGCACGCGATCACGTACGGCGTCGATCTCTCGCGGACGCGCACCGAGGAATCGCGCAACGGATTCCAGCGCAATGTCCTGACCGGCGAGACCACGAACGTCGTCGTGCCCGACACGTTCCCGGTCCACGACTTCCCGCCGACCGATACGACGAACGCGGCCGTGTTCGGCCAGGACGAGATCAAGCTCGCCGGCGGAAGTCTCAGCCTGATCCCGGGCCTTCGCTTCGACTATTACAAGCTCGATCCGCAAAACGACCCGATCTATTCCGAAGTGAACCCGGTCGCGCCGGCTTCGCTCAACGACACGAGCGCGTCGCCGAAGCTCGCCGCGATCTGGCGCTTCGACGACACGTTCTCGGCCTACGCGCAGTATGCGCACGGCTTTCGCGCGCCGCCGTACAACGACGTCAACCTCGGCTTCACGAACCTCGCGTTCGGCTACACGTCGATCCCGAATCCCGATCTCAAGCCCGAGACCAGCAACGGCCTCGAGATCGGCCTTCGCGGCGGCGGACGCTACGGCTTCTTCAGCCTCGCCGCGTACGAGAACCGTTATCGCGATTTCATCGAATCCGAGGCCGTCGTCGACGTCGATCCCGAGACCGGCTTCATCACGTTCCAGTCGATCAATCTCTCGCGCGTGAAGATCCGCGGCTTCGAGGCGCGCTACGGGCTCGACTTCGGCGCGTTCTCCGACGCGCTTCGCGGCTGGAGTCTCAAGGGCAGTCTTGCGACCGCGCGTGGCGACGACGAGACGGCGCATCAGCCGCTCACCAGCATCGATCCCGCGAAAGCCGTGCTCGGCATCGCGTTCGACCGCGAGCGCTGGGGCGCCGAGCTCGTTGGCACGTTCGTCGAGCGCAAGGATCGACTTCCGAAACCGACCGAGGACGCTCCGACCGTTCTCTTCGCAGCGCCGGGCTACGCGACGCTCGATCTCTATTCGCACTGGAAGGTGCATCCGCGCGTCGAGCTCTATGCCGGGCTGACGAACATCACCGATCGCAAGTATTGGGACTGGGGAATCGTCGGCGGCTTCGCCGAGTCGTCGACGATCGATCGCTACACCGCGCCGGGACGCGCCGCGCGCGTCGGCCTGCGCGCGACGTTCTGATCACGCGCGAGGCGCGCATGAGCGACTTCCACGACGATTCGAACGCGCACGAACCGGACTTCGGCGGGCGCGCACCGGATTGGCCGCGCGCGTCGCCGCATGTCGGCGATCCGCCGCGCGTGCGCGAAAGCGGATCGCGGCTCGACGTCGCCGCGCTCGCGCCGTGGTTGCCGCGGCTCGGCGCCGCGCTCTGGCTCGAGCGCAAGGGCCGCCGTCAGACGGAGGCGCCGGCGACGATCGGCGCGCGCGGCCTCTTGCTGCTCGATCATCCGGCGCTGATCCCGCTCGCGCGCTGCATGCGTGCGGACGCGCACGTGCAAGTGACCTCGCACGGACCTCGCGAGTGGCTGTCGTTTCGCGACGCGGACGGAATCGCGATCGCGAAACTCTATCTCTTGCCCGATACCGACTATCTCGCCTGGGACGAGATGGTCGCCGCGATGCGCCTCGCGCCGCCGGTGAAGGAACCCGCGAACTGGCAGGCGCACGCGGCGTTCCTGCGCCTCGCGTTCGCGCGGCTCGGCACGGCGTGGCAGGCGCGGCTCGTGACGTTCGAGCACCGCCATCTGCCGTGGCTGCAGACGCTCGGCGCGCGCGCGCCGCTCAAGCTTTCGCTGCTGGGCCTCGAAATCGCGCGCCTGATCGCCGCCAGCGAGAACGCCGAGCTCGCATCGCCGTTGCACGTCACCTGAAATAACGAAGAAAAGTGCGCCGCTCCCAGCCTCGCTTTCGCTGGCCGGACCGACGCGATATTCGCCAATACGCGACGACGTCCCAAACTCACATTCCGTCGTCCCCGCGAAAGCGGGGACCCAGCGCCTTTTACCGCCGTGGTCAAGTCGCCGCGCAGAAACGACCACCGCTCAATACCACTCGAGCAGCGACACGCCGAGTCCGAAATACCACGCGCGATGGTTGTAATCGATGAGGCTCTCGCCGTAACCGTCGAAGAGCTGCACGTGTCCGCGCAGCTCTTCGGCAATCGGAAATGCCCCATCGAGCTCGAGCGCGCCGTGCGAACGATCGCCGCCGCGCAGCGAATGGCGCGCGAGCAGCGTGATCTCGTGCCCATGCCACAGACGCGTCAGCATGACGTCGCCGCGCCCGATGTAGTCGCTGATGTCGGGATTGTCGTCGACGTCGCGCGTCTCGGGGATGCGCCACCATGGCCGCAGCATCAGCACCCAGCCTTCGCGATCGAGTCCGATGTCGAACATGACGCGATTCCAGCTGCGCGAGAACGGATTGCTGCGGCCGTTCGACTGGTGATCGAGCCCGACGCCGAAGAGCCGTCCCTTCCAGCCGAGCACGTCGTAGCTCGTGCGGAACATCAGCGTCGCGTCGGGCTCGTACGTCGTCTCGCGGAA
>DASZWL010000223.1:0-4434 GCA_035546695.1 Rhodanobacteraceae bacterium
TATCTCGCGACGCAGGTGCAGATCAGCTACGAGCTGCCGCTCGCCGAGGTCGTGCTCGACTTCTTCGACAAGCTGAAATCGGTCTCGCGCGGCTACGCGTCGATGGATTATCACTTCGAGCGCTTCGAGGCCGGCCCGTTCGTGCGTGTCGACGTGCTGATCAACGGCGAGCGCGTCGATGCGCTGAGCCTCATCGTGCATCGCAGCGCCGCCGACCGGCGCGGCCGCGAGCTCGTCGAGAAGATGAAGGATCTGATCCCGCGCCAGCAGTTCGACGTCGCGATCCAGGCCGCGATCGGCGCGCAGATCATCTCGCGCTCGACGGTGAAGGCGCTGCGCAAGAACGTGCTCGCGAAATGCTACGGCGGCGACGTGACGCGCAAGCGCAAGCTGCTCGAGAAGCAGAAGGAAGGCAAGAAGCGCATGAAGCAGGTCGGCCGCGTCGAGATTCCGCAGGAGGCGTTTCTTGCGGTGTTGCAGGTGGACAAGTAGAGGGAATGGAGAATAGGGAATAGGGAATGGCGAAGCGCGCGGCGCTTTCCCGATTCCCCATTCTCCATTCCCTGTTCTCCACCAGGAGAAGAGATGAACTTCGATTTTGCCCTGCTGCTGGTCATCCTGACCGGCGTATCCGGAGTGCTGTGGCTCGGCGATCGGCTGCTGCTCGCGCCGGCGCGGCGTCGCCGCGCGTCGGCGCTCGAGAACATGAGCGCTCTGCCCGCGGCCGAGCGCAAGGCGCGAGCCGAGGCGGCGCTGCGCGAGCCGGTCGTGACGGAGTACGCGCGCTCGTTCTTTCCGGTTCTGCTCCTCATCCTCCTGTTCCGCTCGTTCATCGCCGAGCCGTTCAAGATCCCGTCGGGCTCGATGATGCCGACGCTGCTCGTCGGCGATTTCATTCTCGTCAACAAGTTTGCCTACGGCTTGCGGTTGCCGGTGCTCGACAAGAAGATCGTCCCGATCGGCGAGCCCAGGCGCGGCGACGTCTTCGTGTTCCGCTATCCGGGATACCAGTGCGTGCGCGACGGCAAGGAAGTGCGCAGCGGCAAGCCTTGCGAGTATCCGATCGAGCCGGTGCCGCACGAGGACTACATCAAGCGCGTGATCGGCCTGCCAGGCGACGAGATCACCTATCGCAACAAGACGCTCTTCATCAACGGCAAGGAGATCGCCGAAAGTTATCTCGGCCCCTACACGGGTCCCGGCGAGCCGACGAACCGGATGACCGGCGCGCAGGTCAAGATCGAGCAGCTCGACGGCGTCGATCACCGTATCATGGAGCAGCCGCAGATCCAGATCGGGCGCGAGGGAACGTGGAAAGTGCCGGAGGGTTACTACTTCGCGATGGGCGATAATCGTGATAATAGCCTCGACAGCCGCTTCTGGGGCTTCGTCCCGGAGGCTAACCTCGTCGGGAAGGCGCTCGTGATCTGGATGAACTGGGACGACGGAATCGATTTCGGCCGTATCGGCACGCTGATCAAGTGAGGCGCCGGCAGCGGGCACGGCTCACAGGGGAGGCAGACATGACCATGCAACGCAACGTTCGCGGCATCACGCTGATCGGCTTCGTGATCATGCTCTGCTTCGTCGGATTCTTCGCGTATCTCGCGATGCGGCTGATCCCGGTCTATGTCGAGTACTTCGGCGTCGTCAAGGCGATGGAAGCCGTCAAGAGCGAGCCCGGCGCGGCGCAGAGGCCGATCGAGCAGATCCGCCGCGATCTCGGCGCCGCGTTCGATGGCCAGTACGTCGATTCCGACACCGTGCCCCCGCAGTCGATCCAGCTCAAGCGCGAATCGGGCGGCGCGACCTTGCGCGTCGCGTACGAGAAGCGCGTGCCGTTCATCTACAACATCGATCTCGTCGCCTCGTTCGACAAGTCGGTCAACCTCAACAATAGTGGCGACTGAAACGCCTGCCGCGCTCGGACACGCATTCTCCGATCCGGCGCTGCTCGCGCAGGCGCTCACGCATCGCAGCGCGGGACAGCGCAACAACGAGCGGCTCGAGTTCCTCGGCGACGCGCTCGTCAACTGCATCGTCGCCGAGCTGATCTACGAGCAGCATCCGCGCGCCGACGAGGGCGAGATGACGCGCCTTCGCGCCGCGCTCGTGAACGGCAGCGCGCTCGCGGCTCTTTCGCGCGACGCCGAGATCGGCGATCGGCTGCATCTTGGTCCCGGCGAGCTGAAGAGCGGCGGATTCCGGCGTGATTCGATCCTCGCCGACGCGTTCGAGGCGGTCGTCGCGGCGATCTATCTCGACGCCGGCTGGTCGACCTGTCGATCCGTCGTGCGCGCGCTGTTCGAAGAGCGCAGCGCGGTCGGCGTCGGTGCGGCTCAGAAGGACGCGAAGACGCAGCTGCAGGAGCGCCTGCAGGCACGCGCGCTGGCGCTGCCGTCGTACGAGCTGGTCGCGAGCCATGGCGACGATCACGCCAAGACGTTCGACGTCGAATGCCGCATCGACGCGCTCGGCATCCGCGTGCAAGGCTCGGGCTCGACGCGTCGCGGTGCCGAGCAGGCCGCCGCCGAGCGCGCACTGGCGGCACTCTCGGAATCGGGCGATGGCTGAGGCGACTTCACATCGGTTCGGCCACGTCGCGCTCGTCGGGCGTCCGAACGTCGGCAAGTCGACGCTGCTCAACGCGCTGATCGGCGCGCGGCTCAGCATCGTCACGCCGAAGCCGCAGACGACGCGCCATCGCATCGCCGGCATCGCGACGCGGCCCGATGCGCAGATCGTCTTTCTCGACACGCCGGGCCTCCATCAGGACGGCAAGCGCGCGATGAACCGCGCCATGAACCGCGTCGCGCGCCAGGTGCCGGAGGAAACCGATCTCGCCGTGCACGTCGTCGCCGCATTGCGCTGGACCGACGAGGACGAAGACGTCTGGCGCCTGCTCGCGAAGACGCCGCAGCCGAAGCTGCTCGCGATCAACAAGGTCGATCGCGTGGAAGACAAGATGCGTCTCCTGCCGTTCGCGTCCGAGGTGACGCATGGGCGCGACTACGCCGCCGTGCATTTCGCCGTTGCGCGCCGCGGCGACGGCGTGCCGGCATTGCTCGACGACATCGTCGCGCGCCTGCCGGAGGGTGAAGCGGCCTATGGCGAAGACGAGATGACCGATCGCAGCGAGCGCTTCCTCGCTGCGGAATTCATCCGCGAGCAGGTCATGCTGCGCTTCTCGGCGGAGCTGCCGTACGCGGTCGCCGTCGAGATCGAGCGCTTCGAGGAGGCCCGCGGCGTCGCGCGCATCGGCGCCGTGATCTGGGTCGAGCGCGAAGGCCAGAAAGCGATCGTGATCGGCGCCGGCGGCCAGCAGCTGAAAGCGATCGGCAGCGCCGCGCGACATGCGATGGAGCGAACGTTCGGCCGCCGCGTGTTCCTCGAGTTGTGGGTGCGGGTGCGGGAATCATGGAGCGATGACGAGGCGGTGTTGCGGCGGTTCGGGTATGGAGAGTAAAGCCGGGATTCGGGATTCGGGATTCGGGATCTGGGATTCGGGATTTTTGATTCAGGATCTAATCGGTAGGTGCTTGCTTCGAATCTCGAATCTCGAATCTCGAATCCCGAATCCCGGCTTTTCAATCATGCGCACCGACAACCACCCCGCCTTCATCCTCCACGCGCGCCCCTACCGCGAGACCTCGCTCCTGATCGAGGCGTTCACGCGCGATCACGGGCGCATCGGGCTCGTCGCTCGCGGCGTGCGCGGATCGAAGAGCCGCTTCGCGCGGGCACATCTGCAGCCGCTGCAACCGCTGCTGCTCGGCTGGATCGCGCGCGGTGAGCTCGGCACGCTGACGGCCGTCGAGCCGACCGGAACGCGGTGGATGCTGTCGGGCGACGCGCTTTTCGCCGGCATCTACGTCAACGAGCTCGTGCAGCGGCTGTCGAGCCGCAACGACGCGCATCCCGCGGCGTTCGCCGCGTACACCGAATGTCTCGCGCGCTTGGCTGAGCGATCGGACATCGCCTGGACGTTGCGCCGCTTCGAGCGCGATCTGCTCGCCGATCTCGGCTATGCGCTGATGCTCTCGCACGCGGCCGGCGGCGAGCCGGTCGATCCCGGCGCGTCGTATGCGTACGTCGCCGATACCGGACCCGTCGCCGGAATCCAGAGCAGCCGCTTTCCGCGCGTAAGCGGTTCGGCGCTGCTGGCGCTCGACCGCGACGAGGTGCCGGGCGCGGCGGAGCTCGGCGAGCTTCGTCGATTGATGCGCGCGGTGATCCGCGATCTCGCAGGCGGCGAGCTCAATGCGTGGACGCTATCGCCGCAGCGCTTCCTGACACTCGCGGGCATCGGGCGAGCGACGCATGCCGCCGGCGCCGACGCCGGCAGCGACGATGCCGAGAAAGATTGAACGGAATCCGCCGCGTCGCAGCCGCTCCGATCCGATCGCGCTTTCGCAGGAGCCGCTTCAAACGCAA
>DASZWL010000224.1:0-1966 GCA_035546695.1 Rhodanobacteraceae bacterium
CCTTCGCTCCTCGCGCACGCGCGCGATCTCGCGCGTCGCCTCGGAAAGCTCGAGCAGGTTCTCGACCGTCGCGAGCAGCTTGTGATCGTCCCAGGGTTTCGCGAGATAGTCGGCCGCACCGGCCTTGACGAGCTCGACCGCGGTTTCGAGATGCGTCCACGCGGTCAAGAGCACGATCGGAAGATCGGGATGCTGCGCGCGGATGTCGCGGAAGAGCTTGACGCCCTCCTCGCCCGACGTGGTGTCGGCCGTGAAGTTCATGTCCTGCACGACGAGGTCGACGTCCTCGTCGGCGAGCACGCGCAGCCCTTCGGCCGGCGAGTGCGCGATCAGCGTCTTGATCTCGCTGAGACCGAACACGAGCTCGAGCGCGGTGCCGACCGCGTGGTTGTCGTCGATCACGAGGACCGTGCGCATGGGCGTATCGTCGGTTCGAAGAGGCCCGCGCATGGGTGCTTGGATGCAGCACGCGCGGGAAAGGTTGCTTGGAGTTTAGCGGGAGAGCCGGGATTCGGGATTCAGGATTCGTGACAAGCCTGCTAGATCGTCATCCCGGCGGAGGCCGGGACCCATTATCGCCTTCGCACCAAGATCAAAATGGATCCCGGCCTCCGCCGGGACGACGGCGTCTGTGCAAATCCCGAAATCCCGTCTCCCGAATCCCGGCTTCTCACACACTCCGCGTCGCGATCGCCGGCGGCACGCGCGAGGCGCGGAGCGCCGGCCCAAGCACCGCGAGCTGGCCGAGAATCCAGAGGCAAACGAAGCCGACCGGCACGTAGAACCAAGGCAGCCGCGGCGACTGGTACTCCTTCATCAGATAAAGACTAAAAGCGTACGCGAGCACGCCGCCGCCGATGAGCCCCATCGTCGTGATGATGAAGTTCTCGGTCTGGAAATAGCGCAGGATGTCGAACTTCGTCGCGCCGAGCGCGCGGCGAGTGCCGATCTGCTTCGTGCGCTGCGCGACCCAGAAGCTCGCCATGCCGACGATGCCGAGCGCCGTGATCGTGAGCAGGCAGAAGATCACGACGCCGAGGATGATCGCCATCGCGCGGTCGTCCGCGTACGCGTCGGCGCGCACTTCGGAGATCGGGCGCACCTTGCCGATGATGCGGCTCGGGTTCGCCTCGATCATCTTCTGCTCGGCGAGCTTCATGAGCTCGTCGCGGCGGCCGGGCTCGGCGCGCACGAGATAGCGCGTCGAGTTGCCGTACGGCATGAACGCCGGCACGAGCGTCGAGTACTCGACGGTGTCGCTCGACATCCACGGCTGCTGCAGGCGATCGACGACGCCGATGATCGTCGTCGTCGGCGGATCCTGGTCGAAGAACACCTGCTTGCCGATCGGATCCTGATCCGGAAAGAGCTTGTCGGCGAGCGCCTTCGAGACGATCGCGACCTTCGGCAGCAGGCGATCGCCGAACGGGATCGACTCGATCTCTTCGGGCCTGAAGTTGCGGCCCGCGACGAGCTTCGTGCCGAGCGTCGAGATCGCGTGGTCGTCGACGAGATAGATCGTCGTCTGCGCAGTCGAAGTCTTCTGGCGCGGCGTGAGGCTGAGTCCGGTGCTCCAGCCGCCCTCGCTCATCGGCACCGAATTGACTGGCGCCGCGTCGGCGACTCCCGGCAACTGGCGCAGCAGCGCGAGATCGGATTGCTGCACGGCCTTCGCGTCGTAACCTTGGCCGAAGCCGTTGCTGCCGAACCAGAACGTATCGGCCTCGTTCATGCCGCTCGGCCGCGCCATGTGATCGAGACGCTCCGAGATGATGAAGAGCGCGTTGCACACGATCGCGAGCGTCAGCGCAACCTGCAGGCCGATCAGGATCATCGCGACCTTGCTGCGCATGAGGGCGGAAAGGATGGGGCGGATTTCCATGGGGGAACCTCACAAATCAACACATTCATTCCCCTCTCCCGCTCGCGGGAGAAGGTGCCGAAGGCGGATGAGGGAAGCTTTGGC
>DASZWL010000225.1:0-5603 GCA_035546695.1 Rhodanobacteraceae bacterium
TTCCGTCGCCGACAGCCGGGAGTCCGCGCTCGGCTACACTGCGCACCGGAATCCCACCATGCCCCCCATTCTACCCACCCAACGCTCGCGCCTCGCGCACGAGCTCAAAGAGATGCTGCGCCTCGCGCTGCCGCTCGTCACAGGGCAGCTCTCGGCGATCGGCATGAACGTCATCGACGCGATGCTGGCCGGCCATCTCGACGCGCACACGCTCGGCGCGGTCGCCGTCGGCACGAGCGTCTGGTCGCTCGCGCTCGTCGCGGCGATCGGCGTCATGCTCGCGCTGCCGCCGTCGGTCGCGCAGTTGAACGGCGCGGGTCGCGCGGCAGAGATCGGTCCCTTGTTCCGGCAGGCGCTCTGGCTCGCGCTCGTCCTCGGCGTGCTGCTGTGGTTCGGCGTTCGTTTCGGAGGTCCGAAGCTCGTCGCCGCGATCGGCGTCGACGCTGCGCTCGTGCCGGATGTCTCGCGCTTCCTGCACGCGATCGCGTACGGCGCGCCGGCGCTCGCGCTCTTCTTCACGTTGCGCGGGCTCAGCGAGGGATTCGGCCTCACGCGTCCGACGATGTACTTCAGCCTGCTCGGGCTCGCGCTGCTCGGTCCGATCGGCTACGTGCTGATGTACGGACGCCTCGGCATGCCTTCGCTCGGCGCGCTCGGCAGCGGCATCGCGACGGCCGTCGTGCTCTGGATCGAAGCGCTCGCGTTCCTCGCGTACGTCGCGACGCGACATCACTATCGCTCGCTCGCGCTCTTCTCGCGCTTCGAGACCCCGAAACCCGCCGCGATCGGCGAGCTGCTTCGCATCGGCGTGCCGATGGGCGTGTCGCTGTTCATGGAGGCGAGCCTTTTCGTCGCCGTCGCGCTCGCGATCGGCACGCTCGGCACCGATGTCGTCGCGAGCCATCAGATCGCGATCAACGTCGCGTCGGTCACGTTCATGGTTCCGCTCGGCATCGCGATGGCGACGACCGTGCGCGTCGGCCACGCGGTCGGACGCGGCGACGCCGAGGGCGTGCGCGGCGCGGGACTCGCCGGACTCGCGCTGACGCTCGTGACGCAGGGCGTCTCGGCGATTCTGATGCTGACGGTGCCGCGGCAGATCGCGGCGCTCTACACGGCGGACGCGGCCGTCATTGGTCTCGCAGCGCAACTCCTCGTGCTGGCCGGACTCTTCCAGTTCTCCGACGGACTCCAGGTCTCGGCAAGCGGCGCGCTGCGCGGGCTCAAGGACACGCGCGTGCCGATGCTGATCACGACGTTCGCGTACTGGGGCGTCGGCATGACGGTCGGTTGGTGGCTCGCGTTCCGCGCCGGCCTCGGCGCGCGCGGCATGTGGATGGGCCTCATCGCCGGGCTCAGCATGGCCGCCGTGCTGCTGACGACGCGGTTCTGGCGGCTCGCGCGCTCGTCCGGAATCTCGGCCCCGGCCTGAACGCTTCGTCGCAGCACGCGATCGGGTAGGCTGTGCGCAATTGAAAAGCCGCGTCGGCGGCAGCATCGAGACCGTCGGCGTCTCAGTCGCCTCAGGAGCCCCATGTCCAAGGATTCGCCCGGCATCTTCGTGCGCATCGCGCGCGGAATCTGGAACGCGCTGAACTTCACGCGCCTTCTCGTCTTCAATCTGATCTTCGTCGCGCTCCTGATCGGTTTCCTCGTCGCGATGTTCGGCGCGCGGCCGGTGTTGCAGCCGCGCACGACGCTCGTGCTCGATCCGAAGGGCGCGATCGTCGAGCAGTACACGATCGATCCCGCACAGCGCGCGCTCGGCAATCTCGCCGGCGAGCCGCCGAAGGAAGTGCAGTTGCGCGATCTCCTGCGCGTGATCGACGCGGCCGCGAAAGACCCGCGCATCGAGCGCATCGCGCTGATTCCCGACGAGATCGGCGGCGCCGGACTCGCGACGCTGCACGAGATCGGCAACGCGCTCGACCGCTTCCGCGCGAGCGGCAAGGAAATCGTCGCAGTGGCCGGCGATCTCGGGCAGGGCCAGTATCTCCTCGCCGCGCATGCGGACCGCATCCTGCTCGATCCCGACGGCGCCGTCGTGCTCGAAGGGCTCGCGAGCTATCGCAGCTATTTCCGCGAAGCGCTCGACAAGCTCGGCGTCGACGTGCACCTGATCAAGGTCGGGCAGTACAAATCCGCGGCCGAGCCGTACGTATTGAATGAGGCATCGGACGCCGCGAAGGAGGCCGACCGCTACTGGATGGGCGGCCTCTGGCAGGATTACCTCGCCGAGATCGCGAGCCTGCGCAAGATCGATGCTTCGTCGATCGGCGAGGACATCGCGCACTACGACGAGCGCGTCGCATCGCAAGGCGGCGATCTCGCGAAAGTCGCGCTCGCGCAGAAACTCGTAGACGAGCTCGCGACGCGCGCCGATGCACGGAAGTTTCTACGCGAAAAGGGCGTCGCGGAAGGCGAGGACGGCTTCCGTCAGGTCGATTTCAAGAACTATCTCGGCATGCTCGCGCCGGAAGTGCGCGCGCCGTTCGGCGCCGAAGTCGCCGTCGTCGTCGCGCAGGGCGAGATCGTTCCCGGCGATCAGCCGCCCGGCATGGTCGGCGGACGCTCGGCCGCGCAGCTGATCCGCGCGGCGCGCCTCGACGATCGCGTCAAGGCGGTCGTGCTGCGCGTCGATTCGCCCGGCGGCGATGCGTATTCGTCGGAGCTGATCCGACGCGAAGTCGCCGAGACGCGCGCAGTCGGGAAACCCGTCGTCGTCTCGATGGGCGACGTCGCCGCGAGCGGCGGCTACTGGATCGCGATGGACGGCGACGAGATCTGGGCCGAGCCGACGACGATCACGGGATCGATCGGCATCTTCGGCCTCGTGCTGACGATTCCGGAAACGCTCGCGAAGATCGGCGTGCACACCGACGGCATCGGCACGACGCCGCTCGCGGGCACGTTCGACATCCGCCGTCCGCTGTCGCCCGAGCTCGAATCGATCCTGACGAGCGCGATCCGTCACGGCTACGACGAGTTCATCGGCCGCGTCGCGAAGGCGCGGAAGCAAACGCCCGAAGCGATCGACGCGATCGCGCAAGGGCGCGTCTGGAGCGGAAGCCAGGCGAAGGAGCGCGGCCTCGTCGATCGCCTCGGCGGCATCGACGACGCGATCGCCTCGGCCGCTTCGCGCGCGAAGCTCGGCAGCAATTACAGCGTGCGCTACGTCGAGCGCGAGCCGAGCACGTGGGAGCGCTTCCTCCTGAGCTTCGGCGACAGCTCCGCGATCACTAAGCTCGCGCGCCGCATCGGCTTCACGCTGCCGTCGGCATGGCTCGATCGCGGCGAGATCGCGGAGATCGGCGGGATACTCGAAACGCTGAAAGGCAAGCGATACGCGGCGTTCGCGCATTGCTTTTGCGATTTGCGCTAGGCGTCGATGCCCAGCACCTCCGTCGTCCCCGCGAAGGCGGGGACCCAGCGTCTTCATCTTTCCGATCGCACGAAAGACGCTGGGTTCCCGCCTCGCGGGAACGACGAGCGGGTTGGCTTTCGCGCGTCGAATTTTCAGTGCAGCAACGCGCTGATCCTCATGAGGTGAGAGCAGTTTCTCGGAAGGCCGCGGCTTCTTACGGGTCGCGGTCGAAATCGCCGTGGAAAATCCATTCGCGCTGCACGGCGCCGATGTCGGTGAGATAACCGCCGCCGCCGGGTGTCGTCCGCGGATAACCCCATCCGCGCTGATCGGTCCACAGGCCGGCGTTGTTGTTGCCGGCGCCGATTGCGGGGCTGCCAGCGAGCAGCATGTGCGTGCGCGTGGGGCCACCGTTGTATTGGAGCGGGCCGAGCTTGGGGTCCGAGTTGAGTGTGATGACGCCAGGAAGAGCGCCTGCCGGCGACATCACCAGGTTGTTGGCGCCGATGATGGTTGAATTGCTCCAGTTGAAGTCCGGCACACCGGCAGTAGCGTTGTGGGCGACGATCGAGCTTTGCAGCGTCAGATTCCCGGCAAGCATGTACAAGCCGCCGCCGCTATTGAATGCGATCGTGCTGTTTGCGATATAGACGCTGCCGCCTATGACGAAGAGCGCGTCGTCCTCGGCGGACGTCGTGTTACCTGAGATCGTTGTATTGAGAATGGTGATGCCGTGAGTCGTCTCGAAGTCGGCAGCGCCAAATGCGGCAGCGATATTTCCTTCGATAGTTGAGTTGTAGACATGGCTATAGACCCCGGGCGTCACCGAGTTGGCGACAATACCTCCACCGACATCCGTCGCCTCGTTGTTGCTGATGGTGCTGAATGAGAGATCGAGGCCGCCACGAGTGTAAACGCCTCCGCCTTCTCCGAGATGGGAACTGATCGCCTCGTTTCCCGAAACTAACGAGTGAAGAAGGATGACGCCTTTGGATGCGTATACACCTCCTCCGAGTGCGGTGTAGCCGCTGGCGGTGCAATCCCGAATGGTTGAACGTGTGATAAAAATGGTTCCGCTTGAGGTCACGCAACCGCCGAAGGCATCGTATGCGGCCCCAGGTTGCAAATTGCCGTTAGCAATCGTGAGATCATTGATTGCAAGCTGGACGGCACCCGTATGGTGGAAGACGCGCGATTGGCTCCCCGCCGCCGGTTCGATCGTCACTGTCCCGACTGACGGCCCCTGCAGCTTGAGAACGTCCTGACCGATCGGAATTTCCCCATTCTCGAGCGTGATCACGGCAGCCGCCGTCTCCGCCCCGCCGCATTTCGTCGGAAGCTGACTGAGGTCGATGGTTTCGCCGGATGCTGCGTGCGCGATCGCGTAGCGCAAGGAGCCCTGCACAAGCCCGTCGTCGCCGCAATTGTCGACCGATGGCGCGGCAATGAGCGGCGCTGCGGTCGAGCCGAGCGCGAGTGCGAGACACAAGCTGGCGCACAGCGGCGCTTTGCGGGGTAACGGGGAAATCAGTCGGTTCGTCACGGGATATTTCTCCTGCGCGCGCGGTCGCGCGACGTGCAGGAAGCTCAATACGGGATTCCGGGCAGAGAGAGGACAAGCCGGTCTGATCCGCCGAGATCGGCGACTCTCGAAACGCGGAAAGGCGGGCGATACGCGGTGTTCGCGCGTTGCTTCTGCGATCTGCGCCAGGCAGCGGACGCGTGGAGCGCCTTTTCCTTCGTCGTCCCCGCGAAAGCGGGGACCCAGCGCCTTTTGTGCGATCGGAAAGATAAAGACGCTGGGTTCCCGCCTTCGCGGGAACGACGATGGGGTTGGTTTTCGCGCGTCGAAATCTCAGCGCAGCGACGCGTTGATCCTGTCGAGCACGGCCCTACCGGGGCAAAGCTCCTTCGCCGCCAGCGCATTGAACGGCACCGCCACCGTGTTGAGATGCTGATGCAGATCGCGCGCCTTGCGATCGACATAGAGAAGGCCGGTGACGACCTCGCCGCGTGCCTGGTGCTCGTGGATGAAGTTCATCGCGGCGATGCGGTCGCCGGGATCGTAGCTCGCCGAGAGCTTGCGAAGGCGCAGCGTGCTGCCGTCGTGCTGCTCGACCTCGATCGCTTCGCCTTCTGCATATTCGACCGCGATCTCGGCACGCGGCTGGATCACGTCGAGGCGATTCACGGCTTCGTTGTGCTGGCGCACGTAGTCGTAGCTCTTCGTCGAGCCCGC
>DASZWL010000226.1:0-2922 GCA_035546695.1 Rhodanobacteraceae bacterium
CCGGCATGAAGGCGCTGCACGTGCGCGCCGGCAAGGAGGTCAAGCTCGCGAACGCGCTGACGTTCATGGCGTCCGATCGCGAAATCGCGTCGAATGCGTATCCCGGCGACGTGATCGGCTTGCACAACCACGGCACGATCTCGATCGGCGACACGTTCACCGAAGGCGAGCCACTCGCGTTCACTGGCATCCCGAATTTCGCGCCGGAGCTGTTCCGCCGCGCGCGTCTTCGCGATCCGCTCAAGATGAAGCAGTTGCAGAAAGGCCTCGCGCAGCTTTCCGAAGAGGGTGCGACGCAGTTCTTCCGGCCGCTGATGTCGAACGATCTGATTCTCGGCGCGGTCGGCGTGCTGCAGTTCGATGTCGTCGCGTACCGTCTCAAGGACGAATATGGCGTCGATGCCGCGTTCGAGAACGTCGGCGTCGTCACGGCGCGCTGGGTGCGTTGCGCGGATGCGAAAAAGCTCGAGGAATTCCGCGAGAAGAACGCGATGAACCTCGCGCTCGATGCGGCCGGCGAGCTCGTCTATCTCGCGCCGACGCGCGTGAATCTTCAGCTCGCGATCGAGCGCTCACCGCAGGTGACGTTCGCCGAGACGCGCGAGCATGCGGCGTCGGTCGAGGATGTCTAGTTGCATTGAATCTTCGTCCCCGCGAAAGCGGGACCCAGCGACTTTTTATTTGAATTTCAAGGCACTGGATGACTCGCTTCGCTTGCCCTTCGGGCCGTCCTTCGGACGTTCTGCGCGCTTCGCGCTGGTCCCTCTTTCGCGGGAATGACGAGAAATAAATAAAAATCTGTCTCGGTGCAGAAAGACCAACCGAGCCAAACGAAAACGCCCGGCTCGAGGCCAGGCGTTGCGTGATCAAGGATTCGGCGCGCGGCTCAGCCGCCGGCGAAATTGCTGCGGAAGAGACGATCGCTTTGGGTCTTCGCCTGCGCGGCGGGGCCATCCATGCCGAAGTTCGAGATCGTGTCGCGCGTGCTGAAGATCACGTCGGCGCGGACCAGCGCCGGCCCGTGCGCCTGCGTCGGTGTTGTCGCCGAATGCAATTCCGCATGGCGCAGCGTCCAGAAGCCGACGACGGCGACGAGACACGCGGCCATGCCCGCTGCCCAGCGCATGCCCGCGGCGAAGCGGCGAGCGTTGCCCACGCGCCGTTCGGTGCGCTGCGGATGGCGGTGTGCCGTTCCGCGCTGAACGCGTGCGACATCCAATGCGAGCGTATCCGAATCGGCGGCGAGGTCGCGCAGCACATGCGCGAGCTTCGCGTGCGCCGCGGATCCGGCCAGCGCCACTGCGACCGGCTCGCGACGATCGGAAGCGAGCTTGCCATCGGCCGCCGCGACGAGATCGTCGGCGTCGAGCGCAGCCGTGTCATTCGCGCGGGTCAGGCGGACATACAGGTTCGAAAGGTTCGTGCTATTCATCGAATTCACCGTATCCCAGGTCGCGCAGCCGGATCTTGAGCTCCTCGATGCCGCGCGAAACCAGCTTCCTTGCCGCCTCGGCCGACGGAATGCCGGCGAGATCGGCGATTTCCTGCAGCGCAAAGCCCTGCAGGTGGAGCGTAATCGGCAACCGCCGGCGCTCCGGTATTTCGGCGAGGCAGCGCGCAAGTCCTTGCATTTGCTCGGAATCCTTGGCGCGCTGGTCGGGCCGGATCGGCGACTCGCCGATGCGCCCCGGTTCCTCTTCCTCGTCGGGCAGCGGTTCGGTCGCCCTGACTTCGGCCCGCCGCAACGCATCGATGACGGTGCTCGCGACGACCCTCTGGATATAAGACGCATGGAAGGCGCCCGAGCGGTCACGCTCGAGGGCGCGCCAGAGCCGGATCCGGACCTCCTGCTCGACGTCGGACGGATCGATCCCGTGCCGGTCGAGCTCGTAGGTCAGCAGGAGGGCCTGCACTTTGGCGCCGTACGTGCGGAACAGCGCTTCGAGACGGACCTGGACGAGATCGTCGGACTTGGCCATGAAGTCGGCGGATCGGAGGGCCGACTATGCTCCCTGAGCGGCTGGCCCCGCGCAACCGGTGCCACTGGCGCGCAGATGATCCGTCACTAGCCTTGCGGCGATTTCGTGTCTGGCCATGTTCGATTCCGCAGTGGCACGGATGCTGCTCGGCCGAACCCGCCGAGGCCCCGGGCTGGCGCGAATGCCGAGTCGCCGTCAGGCGCTTCGAGCTGATAATCGATCGAATCAATCCGTCCGGGGAATGCGATGAGCGCGATTCACGATCCAACGCCGCGACCCGCCCGCGGCTGGGCGGCACCGGCGTTCGGCGGCGGTCTCCTGGCGGGCACGATCGATCTCGTCTTTGCGTGCAGCTTTCACAACATCGCGAGCGGCATTCCGCCGCGCCGCGTCCTGCAGGCGATCGGCAGCGGGCTCTTCGGCAAAGATTCGTTCGAGATGGGATACACGTCGGCCGCCACTGGATTCGTCGCGCACTACGTCATTCTGATCGTCGCGGCATCGATTTATTTCTTCGCAAGCCGGCGGCTCGCTTTCCTGCGCCGTCATGCGTATCTCGCCGGCATGGCCTTCGGGCTCGCGATCTACTGCACGATGAACTACGTCGTGCTGCCGCTTTCCGCCGCCCCGCATTTCAAGTCGACGACGGTCGGCGCGCTCAGCGATTTCGCCGTGCACGTACTGCTGCTGGGACCGGCGATCGCGCTCGTCGTGCGTCGATTCGATCGCGTTGCGAGCTGACCACGCGAGAGAGCGCATCCATCCAGAGTGTCGGCCTCTCTCTTGTGCGTAATGCGCCAAAAAAAAAAGGTAATTCCTAACCTTTCCGGACCAGAATCGGTTTGATATCGGAGGTGGTCAAAGTCTTGAGAAGGTTGCGCAGCAAGGGTTTGCGGTCTTCGTCGCGATGATTGAATCGCCAGCAGACTTCAGCCAGGTAGAG
>DASZWL010000227.1:0-1972 GCA_035546695.1 Rhodanobacteraceae bacterium
GGCGACGATCTCGAGGACCGTGTACCGGCGCGAGTGCTCGTTGTCGAGGTGGATGGCGATCTCCACGTCGCGGCGATGCCGGTAGACGACGCTGCGCTCACGGCCGCGCAGCCGGGCGCGGATGTCGATGACGCCGGCGACGACGCCGCGCAGCACGCGCGCGATCTCGTCGCGCGCGCCGGCGTTCTGCCGCAGGAAGCCTTCCTCATCGGAGAACTCGAAGACGTCGAGCACCAGGTGATCGGGCGTCGTCATCGCCTGGCCGCGATAGATGTTCATGCCGAACGACGCGAGCACGCCCGAGATGTTCGAAAAGAGGAACGGTTTGTCGAGCGCGGCGACGGTGAGCTCCCAGATCTCGTCGCGCTTCTCGAGCGACAGATGGACGTCATCGGGCTTGAGGCCGCGCGCGAGGCGCACGTGCCGGTAAATCGCGGACAACCCGAAGACGCTGAGATAGCGGCGCGGCAGGCCGTCGAGGAAGCGCGAGAGCTCCTCTTCGGTGATGTCGTCGGGACACTCGGCGATGACGAGCGCGCGATCGGCCTGATCCTTCTGGATCAGCTCGTCCGCGTATCCAAGCGTCAGATGGTTGTAGGTGTCGACGTAGACGCGCCAGAGGAGATCTTCCTTCCACGGCGTGAGCGTGCCCGGCGCGACGGCGTCGATGTCGACGAGCGTCAAAAGCGTCAGCATCTTCAGCAGCTCTTCGCTGCCGACCTGCGAGGCGAAATCAGCGATCGTCTCCGGATCGCCGAAATCCCGGCGGAAGACGACGGTCGACATGATCAGGTGCTGGCGAATCAGGAACTCGACCGTGTGGCGATCCTCTTCGGGCAGCTGCAGCCGCGCGAGCATGGGCTCGGCGAGCCGCAGGCTCTCGATCGCGTGATCGTCGTCGCGCCACTTGCCGACGTCGTGATAGAGCAACGCGAGCGTGAGCAGCTCGGGCGCGCGGACCTCGTTGAGGATCGACGCGAAGCGCGCGCGGCTGGCGCTCGTCGGATGCCACAGCGACTCGAGGTAACGGATCGTCAGCAGGGTGTGCTCGTCGACCGTGTACTTGTGGTAGAAGTCGCGGATCACGCGACAGTGGATCTTCTCGAACTCCGGGAAGATCGTGCCGAGCAGCCCGCACTCGAGCATGTCGGACAATCGCGCGGACAGGCCCGGCCGTGGCGACAGCATCGCGCGCAGCCGCAGCCGCGCGTCCTCCGTCGCGACGAAGTAGTCGGCCGTGTAGCGGCCGACGTTCTCCTGGATGCACGCGCGCACTTGATCGGAGACGGGATAGCCGTTGGCGATCGCGACCTCGAAGGCCTCGAGCCAGACCGCGGGCTGCGCGACGGCCTTGATCGGATCGACGAAGCGGATGCCGTCGGGGCCGACGGCCACGCTCTCGGTGACAGCGCCCGGCTCCGACAGCGGCGCGGGTGGACGCACGATGCCGCGCGCCCAGGCCAGCGCGCTCGCGACCGCGCGCGCGTGGCGGAAGTACTCGCCCATCAGCGCTTCGACGCGCTTCTGCGCATCGGCGCCGAGAATGCCGAGCATCTCGGACACCGGCTCCTGGAGCTCGTGCGTGAGCACGTTGGTGTCGCGGCCCGACTCGGCGTGCAGGATCGATCGCACGCGGAACAGGAACTCCTCGGCATCGTCGAGCCGTTCGACCTCGGGCCGCGTGCGGCCGTTGAAGACGTCGCGGGCGAGCGAGCGAATCAGCCGCACGGCCGAGATGTCGCGCAGGCCGCCTGGCGCTTTCTTGATGTCGGGCTCGAGCTGATAGAGCGTGTTGTTGAACTCGGCGTAGCGTTCGTCGATCAGCGTGAGGAGCACGTCCACCAGACGGCCCGCGCGCTCGGACTCGCCGCGATGGACGCGCGCGAACAGATCGTCGAACAGCCGCACGTCACCGGTGAGCAGCCGGAGATCGCACAACGCCATCAGGAACTCGGGGTTCTGCTCGTCGACG
>DASZWL010000228.1:0-15342 GCA_035546695.1 Rhodanobacteraceae bacterium
CTCCACCAGCGCGCTACGCCGCAACTTCGCAATGGATCGATGCACGACCCGCGCCGTGAGGCGCCGGGCGTCATCGGATCGAGCATGGCTATCCAGACCAACGAATCCGTCAGCAACGACGACAGCAGCACGACGTTCGCACCGCCGCCGAGACAGCAGGAGATCCCGCTGGCCGTCGTGCGCGGCGAGCCCGTGCTCGAGATTCCGCAGGATCTCTACATCCCGCCCGATGCGCTCGAGGTCATCCTCGAGGCGTTCGAGGGTCCGCTCGACCTTCTGCTTTATCTGATCCGCCGGCAGAACCTCGACATCCTCGACATCCCGATCGCCGAGATCACGCGCCAGTACGTCGACTACATCGAGATGATGCAGGATCTCAAGCTCGAGCTCGCGGCCGAGTATCTCGTCATGGCCGCGATCCTCGCCGAGATCAAGTCGCGTCTCCTCCTGCCGCGGCCGCCGGCCGAGGAAGGCCTCGAGGAAGATCCGCGCGCCGAGCTCGTGCGGCGGCTGCAGGAATACGAGCGCTTCAAGAAGGCGGCCGAGGACATCGACGCGCTCTCGCGCATGGATCGCGATCTCGCTCCGGCGAGCGCGTTCGTTTCCGACCGCAATGTGATCCGCCTTCCGCCGCCCGTCGAGCTTCGCGAGCTCCTGCTCGCGCTGAAGGACGTGCTGAAGCGCGCCGAGCTCATGGGCCATCATCACGTGCAGCGCGAGGCGCTCAGCGTTCGCCATCGCATGGGCGAAGTGCTGCGCAAGCTCGCCGACGGCGGATTCCACCGCTTCGAAAGCCTGTTCGACGCGAGCGAAGGACGGCTCGGCGTCGTCGTCACGTTCCTCTCGATGCTCGAGCTCGCTAAAGAGCACCTGATCGAGATCGTGCAGGAAGTCGCGCTCGCCCCGATCTATCTGAAATCGCTGGCGACCGCCGGCGAGTGAACCCCGACATGGCAGAAATCTCAGCGATCAAACGTATTTTCGAGGCCGCACTGCTCGGCGCCGGCCAGCCGCTGACGCTCGCGCAGCTCGCGGCGCTGTTCGACGAGACCGAAGCGCCGACCCACGAGGAAATCGCGCGCGCGCTCGAAGAGCTTCGCGACGATTCCGCGGACCGAGGCGTAGAGCTCGTCGAAGTCGCCTCGGGCTTCCGCTATCAGGTGCGTGAGGACGTGCATCCGTTCGTCTCGCGGCTCTGGACCGAGCGCCAGACGCGCTATTCGCGCGCGCTGCTCGAGACGCTCGCGCTGATCGCGTATCGCCAGCCGATCACGCGCAGCGAGATCGAGCAGATCCGCGGCGTCGGCGTCGCGTCGAGCATCATCAAGACGCTCGAAGAGCGCGAATGGGTGCGCGTCGTCGGCTATCGCGACCTGCCGGGCAAGCCCGCGCTGCTCGGCACGACGAAGGCGTTCCTCGACTACTTCAATCTCAAATCGCTCGACCAGCTGCCGCCGCTCAGCGAGATCCGCGAGATCGAGGACATCGATCCCGAGCTCGCGCTCGCCGGCGAGAGCGGCGTGATTCCCGCGACGCTTTCCGACGGCGATGTCCCCTTCGCCACGGAAGACACGAATCGCGCCGGCAGCGAAGTCCCCTCCCCCGATGAAACCGCCGACGCGTCCGCCGATCAGCACGAGTCCGATCCGCGCGAAGGCATCCCGGAAACTTCCGCATGACCACTTCCGCCCGCTCCATCCTTTCACTCAAACGACCCGCTGCCGGCGACGCGCCCTCGCTCGACGAGCGCCTGCACAAGGTGCTCGCGAACGCCGGTCTCGGCTCGCGACGGCTGCTCGAGCAGCGCATCGAAGCCGGCGAGGTTCAGGTCAACGGCGCCGTCGCGACGATCGGCTCGGGCGTGCGCGCCGGCGATCGCGTCGAGATGGACGGCAAGCGCTTCGTCGTCGTCGCCGATCACGGCGAGCACGCGCAGATGCTGGCCTACAACAAGCCCGAAGGCGTCGTCGCGACGCGCGACGATCCCGAAGGCCGGCCGACGATGTTCGAGCAGTTGCCGGCGCTCAAAGGCGCGCGCTGGGTCGCGGTCGGACGCCTCGACATCAACACGACCGGGCTTCTGCTCCTCACGACCGACGGCGATCTCGCGAACGCGCTGATGCATCCGCGCTCGGAGATCGAGCGCGAGTACATCTGCCGCGTGCACGGCGAAGTGCCGGACGAAGTGCTGGAGAAACTGAAGCGCGGCGTCGAGCTCGAGGATGGTCCCGCGCATTTCGACGACATCGCCGTCATCAGCCGCGGCGGCAGCCATTCGTGGTTCCGCGTCGTGATTCGCGAAGGCCGCAACCGCGAAGTCCGGCGCATGTGGGAATCGCAGGGGCTCATCGTCAGCCGTCTGAAGCGCATCCGCTACGGCAACATCGAGCTGCCGCGCGCACTGCGCCGCGGCCAGTGCGAGGAAGTCGCGCCCGAGCTCGTCGCCGAGCTTCGCGATCGCGCCGGCATGCCCGAGCGCGAGCCGCGCCTGACGCTGGCGCCGGTCATCGGCCAGCGCCGCGCGCCGCCGACCGAATTCCGGCCGACGCCGCAGAAGCAGCAGGCATGGACCGGCGGCTATCACGACGAAGCCCGCGAGTTCGCCGCGTTCGACCGCATCCGCGACGACGCCTGGCGCGCGCCATCCGGCAAGCCGGGCCGCAAGCGTCGCGGCGGCGGACGTCCGGGCGCGGGCGCCGGCCCGCAGCGGCCGGGCGGACAGCGTGCGGCGCAAGGCGCTGGTCGTCACAAGCAGAACAAGCAGCAGCGGAACAATCCCGCGGCGGCCTATCGCGAGCCGGGCCTCAGCCCCGCGGTGTTGAAGAGCTGGTTTCCCGACGCGAATCCGGGCGGCGCGCGCAAGCGGCGTCGCGGTCCGGGACCGGGCCAGCCCGCCGACGGCAATCGCGGATATTCCCCGCAGCAAGGGAACGACAACCGCGGCAACGTCGCGCCGCGCGGGAATCCGCAGCAGCCGCATCGCTCGGGATCGCCGGGCAATTCGATGCACGACGGCCCGCCGCGCGGACCGCGAAACAACAACAAGTTCCGGCGTCGCGGGCCCAAGCCACCGCGCTAGTGTGGTTTGCCGTTTGATTCGCATGCCGTCATTCCCGCGAAAGCGGGAATCCAGTGGCTTAGGATTCATATAAAAAAGTCGCTGGGTCCCCCGCTTTCGCGGGGACGACGAGTAGGAGTTGCTTCGATCGCGGACACTCCGATCGCGTCACCGCTACCGGCGGTTCGGACATCGATGCGAATCCGCAGCTTGCTTCGACGATTCGTGCCGAGGTCAGATCTCGGCGCGAAGTTGGCACGCAAACAAAAAAGCCCCGGCGTGCCGGGGCTTTTCTTCGCTGCGCTTCGCCGGCGCTTCCGCTCAATCGAGCTTCAGCGCCTTCTTGTCGCTCGCGCGCCGCTTCTGCTCCTTCGCGTTGAACTCGGCTTCGCAGCCGCCGCGCTTGACCATGACGCAATCGAGATAATCCGTGATCTCGACGAGCGCCGCGCGGATCGCCTTGCCGGCCGGTGTGTTCTCCTCGTGCGCGAGGTTGCCGCCGAAGCCGCCGCGATAGACGCCGACCGCGACGCCGCCGCCTTCGCTGCGGCCTTCGATCGTGCGCGAGTAGTCGACTTCGCCGGTCGTCGAGTTGACGACGCGCACGTCGACCGCGATGTACGCCTCGGACTTCTTGCCGCCGAGCGAGATGCCGTGGAAGCTGAGACCGCCGCCGGTGCTGGCCGTGTTCTCCTCGTACGAGGTGACCGTGCCGAACACGAGGTAATCAGCGCCCGTCACCTGGCCCATCTTGGCGCCGGTGCCGGAGCGCACGCGGCCCGATGCGGCGAGGTTCTGCTCCTCAAGCACCTTCTCGAGCTTCGAGCGCTCGACCACGCGGAAATCGCCGCTGCTCGAAAGCTCGTTCGAGAGCATGCCGGCAAGCTCCCAGCCGACGCCGCCGCGCCACCAGCCGGCTGCCGACTCGTTCTTGAACTCCGCGACGCCGATCGCAGGCCTGCCGCCCTCGGCGAACGCGTTCACGCTGAATCCCGCAAGGAGCGCGAGCGCGAGAATGGACTTCTTCATGCATTCCTCCCGTTGATTCCCATTGTCATCGTCTGCCGTGAAACGGTCGCGCTGCGCGCGTCGTTCTGCCGGCGCCGCCCGACGCGCCTGCGCGACGTTCATGTCGCCTGACGATCGGCGCATTCTAGCAGCGCGTTTCGTCCGGGACGTGGCGTCGTCGTCTTGACCGACCGGACCTGGTTCACGGACGAATTGCGACGCAGCTCCGCATTTCCCGATCGTTCGGCGTCGACGCGGGAGCTACGGAGCGTGAACGCCGGCATTCAGTCGCGAAATTCCGGTCCACCGGGCACGCTGAAGACTGCACAATCGCAACGGGCACTTGTATGCTTCGAGCGCCGGCACGAGCCGTACGACGACGATTCAGCGGCGTCCGGCGCGGCACGAGACGCAGGGGGAATCCTCCGGCTGGGGACAAGGCCGGCGGCGATCATGAACGACGCCTCGAACACCGGACAGCGCCAGCATCCCGTGAGCGCGGACGACGCGGCGCGCGACGTGACGCGCCTCCTCCACGCGTGGAGCGGCGGCGACGGAAACGCCGCCGAACGGCTGACCGAACTCGTCTACGCGCAGGTGCGCGCGATCGCCGGCAGGCATCTGCGCCGGTTCGGCCAGCAGCTGACGCTCGAGCCGACCGAGCTTGCGCACGAGCTCTTCCTGCGTCTGATCGGCACCGAGACGAACTGGCAGGATCGCCGCCATTTCTACGGCGTCGTCAGTGTCGCGATGCGGCGCATTCTCGTCGACACGGCGCGCGCGCGGGCGAGCGACAAGCGCGGCGGCGGCGGCGTGCACGTCACTCTTTCGGCCGCGGACGAAGCCGGCAGCGAGGACAGCGACGCGCTCGCGCTCGAGGAAGCGCTGGAAGCCCTGCGCAAGCTCGACGATCGCAAGTGCGAGATCGTCGAGCTCAACTACCTGCTCGGCCTCAAGCGCGAGGAGATCGCCGACGTGCTCGAGATCTCCGTGCCGACGATCGACCGCGAGCTCCGCTTCGCGCGCGCCTGGCTGAAGCAGCGGCTCGCCGCATGAGCGATGCGCGCTGGCAGCGCCTGCAGGCGCTTTTCGAAGGCCTGCTCGAACGCGATCCCGCCGAACGCGAAGCGTGGATCGAAGGCGTCGAGCCCGATCCCGAGCTCCGCCGCGAAGCGCTCGCGCTCGTCGCAGCCGACAGCGGACCGCGCGTCAGCATCACGCGCCAGGTGCGCGAAGCTTCGGCGCGCGTGCTCGACGCCGCGCGCGTCGAAAAGCGGCTCGGCCCGTACCGCCTCATCGACGAGATCGGCAGCGGCGGCATGGGCACCGTGTTCCTCGCCGAACGCGCCGACGACACGTTCCATCAGCAGGTCGCGATCAAGCTCCTGCGCGGCATCCCGACGCGCGACGCGACCGAGCGCATGCGACGCGAGCGGCAGATCCTCGCCGATCTCGCGCATCCGCACATCGCACGACTGCTCGACGGCGGCAGCACGGCAGACGGTCAGCCCTATCTCGTCATGGAATACGTCGAGGGCGTGCCGATCAACGAGTTCTGCCGCACGCGCGGACTCACGATCGCCGAGCGGCTGCGTCTCGTGCAGAAAGTCTGCGGCGCGGTGCAGTTCGCGCATCAGCGGCTCGTCATCCATCGCGATCTGAAACCGGCAAACGTGCTCGTCCGTGCGGACGGCGAGCCGGTGCTGCTCGATTTCGGGATCGCGAAGCTGCTCGGCAACACCGGCGGCGACGCGCACACCGGAATGCCGTGGTTCACGCCGGCGTACGCGAGCCCGGAGCAGCGACGCGGCGAGCCGGTCAGCACGGCAACCGACGTCTACGGACTCGGTTTGCTTCTCTACGAATGCCTCGCCGAGCGCCAGCCGCAAGCCGACGCGACCGATCGCCTGCCGAAGCCGAGCGCGAATTCGACGACGGATCGCTACCGCATTCCCGCCGAGCTCGATCTCATCGTCGCGAAGGCGACGCACGCCGAGCCCGAGCGCCGCTACGTTTCCGCCGCCGCGCTTTCCGACGATCTGCAACGTCATCTGCGCGGGCGCCCGGTGCATGCGGTGCCGGATCGCCTGCACTATCGCGTCGCGAAATTCGTCGGCCGTCATCGACTCGCGACGGCGGCGATCGCGGCCGCAATCGTGATGGCGATCCTTTTCACGTGGCGCCTCGCCGGCGAGCGCGATCGCGCGCTGCGCGCCGAAGCCGAGGCGCGCGAGCAATCGGCGACGGCCGAGCACGTCGTCGACTATCTCGTCGCATTGTTCCATTCGGCATCGCCGGAAGAAGCCGGAACGAAACCGATCGCGCCGCGCGAGCTCGTCGATCGCGGTCGCAAGGAGATCGATACGCGCCTCGCGGGATCGCCGCGCCAGCAGGCGCGCCTGCTCGGCGCGATCGGCAAGATCTATCTCGAGCTCGGCGCGCCGGAGGAAGCCGCATCGAGCCTCGGCGCCGCGGCCGAGCTCGAACGCGCGCATGGAACGCCGGAGAGTCTCGCGTCATATCTCGCCGATCAGGGCTACGCGCTCAACATCGCCGAGCAGCCGGCGGCCGCCGAATCGGTGCTGCGCGACGGGCTCGCGGCTTTCGAGACGAAGACGCCGAAGGATCCCGCGCGTCTCGCCGATATTCTCTCGACGCTCGCGCTTTCAGAAGCGCGCAACGGCAATCCGCAGCAAGGCGAGGCGACCGTTCGACGCGCGCTCGACTACGCGCGTCAGGCCGACGGCGAGGACGGCCTGCACGTCGGACAATCGCTCTACGCGCTCGCCGAAGTCGAAATGCGGCTCGGCCGTTTCGCCGATGCCGAGCGCGACGCAAAACGCAGCATCGAGCTGCTGCGCCTTCGAACGCCGGAAGGATCGCCCGAAGTGATCTCGGCGACCGGCTTCCTCACCGAGGTCTACGAGCAGCAGGGACGCTACGCCGAAGGCGAAGCGCTCCTGCGCCAGATGCTCGCCGTTCGCCTGCAGACGCTCGCGCCGGACAGCGCGTGGGCGATCACCGTGCGCAACAATCTCGCGCAGGCGATTCAACTGCAGGGGCGCATCGTCGAGGCGACGACGCTCCTGCGTCAGAACGTCGATTACCTTCGCGCCGCGAACCAGCAGGACACCGCGAGCTATTTCATCTCGCTGAACAATCTCGCGAGCCTCGCCGAGCAGGCCGGCGACTACGATTCGTCGATCGAGATGTTTCGCGAGACGCTCGAACGCGCCGAGGCGCACGAAGGCGATCCGCATCTTGCGACGTACCGGCAGAATCTCGGCCGCAGCCTCCTGCTAGCGGGACGGCTCGATGCCGCGTGGCCGCTGCTCGATCACGACATCGAAGGCGGCGCCGATTCGCTCGATCTCAACATCGAGCGCGGCCGTCGCCTTGCGCACATCGCCGAATGGATGCGCCGTTCGGGCCGACTCGACGATGCGATGCGCTACGCCGACCGGGCGAGCGAGCAATTCGCGGCGCTCTATCCGCCCGCGCATCCGCGTCACGGCGCCGTCGCGCGCATCCGCGCCGCGATCCTGCGCGATCGCGGGCACATGGCCGACGCCGAAAAGGAGCTACGCCGCTCGATCGAGATTCTGTCGGCCGGCATCGGCAAGGACGCGAACGCGACGATCGAAGCCGAGATCGAGCTCGCGCAAGTACTCGCCGCGCGCGGCGCGAACGACGAAGCGGCGGCGCTGACCGCGCGCGTGGGTCCGCTTCTATCCGTGCGCTTCGTCGAGACCGCGCCGGCACGAAAGCGCTTCGACGATCTCAAGCGCAAGCTGGACGCCGGCTGAGCCGCGTACGGGTTTCATTCGCGATCGACGAGCTCGTCATGACAGCGATGCGCGGCGGCGCTACGCTCGCCGCATCGAACCGACGGAGATCCCGATGAGCACGCTCGCGAAGAACACGGTGTCGACGATCATCCCGAGCCTTCGCTACGACGACGCGCTCGCGGCGATCGAATGGCTCTGCAAGGCGTTCGGCTTCGAGAAGCAGGCCGTGTACGCCGACGACAAAGGTGTCGTGCAGCACGCGCAGCTCACGTTCGGCAACGGCATGATCATGCTCGGCTCTACCGCAAACGCCAGCGCCTGGGGCGAGCGCATCGCGCAGCCGCGCGAGATCGGCGGCCGCGAGACGCAGTGCCCGTGCGTGATCGTCGCCGACTGCGAGGCGCACTATGCGCGCGCGAAAGCCGCCGGCGCCGAGATCATCGACGAGCTCGAAAAAAAGGAATACGGCGGCGCGGGATACAGCTGCCGCGATCCCGAAGGGCATCTCTGGTGGTTCGGCAGCTACGATCCGTGGGGGCCTGAAGCGCACTAGCGCGTCGCGCTGTCTTTATCTCGACGGTCACGGACCCACGCCTTCGCTTTCCCCCCTCTTCCGCTTTGCGGAAGAGTGTTGGGGTGAGGGCAAGCCGGAGTGAAGTGCACAAAAGATAGGCCGCGTGGTCCGAAGCGCCCTACTCCGCCCAAGCCATCCCCCTCGTCTTGGCTTTCCTACTCTTGAAAAGAGACGGAAAAGCTTGCGCCATGGGATCATTAAGATATATCTTAAGATCGTTACTTACGATACATCGGAGCATTCCCATGCATTTGCATCACTGGTTTGGCGGACGCCATCACCGCCACGATCACGAGGATCACCGCGAGCACGACGATTTCGCACGCTCCTGCTCCGGTCGTGGTCGCTTCGGACGCTTCGGCGGCGGCGACGACGATCTCGGCGGACCTTTCGGCCGGCGCCACGGCGGCGGACGCTTCGGCCGCATGTTCGGTCATGGCGACCTGCGCCTGATCCTGCTCGCGCTGATCGCGGAGCAGCCGCGTCACGGCTATCAGCTGATCCGCACGATCGAGGAGATGTTCGGCGGCAGTTACGCGCCGAGCCCCGGCGCCGTCTATCCGACGCTGACGATGCTCGAGGAAATGGGCTACGCGCGCGTCGAGGCGAGCGAAGGGTCGCGCAAGCTCTACGTCGTAACCGACGAAGGCCGCGCGTATCTCGACGAGAACCGCGACACCGTCGACGCGCTGATGTCGCGCATGGAAGTCACCGCGCGCGCGGCGTCGAGATACGCAGCGCCGATCGCGATCCACGAGGCGATGCGCACGCTGAAGCGCGCACTCGTCATGCGCGCACCGCAATGGTCGGAAGCCGAAGCGAAACGCGCCCGCGCGATCATCGAGAAGGCCGCGGCCGAGATCAGCGCGATCTGATCGCTCGGCGTTGCACGTCGCATCGTTGGATGACATCCGCCCGGCTGGCGCGTGCCGATATCGCGGCGCGCGTCAGCCGACGATCTCGCGCCGACGTCCGAAGATGATTCGCGCGTGCCGCTTGTAGGTCCAGTACGACCATGCCCAGTCGACGAGCACGACGATGCGGTTGCGAAACCCGATCAGGAAGAACACGTGCGCGATCAGCCAGAACCACCAGGCGAGGATGCCGGTGAAACGAAGTCCGCGTAGATCGACGACGGCCGCCATGCGGCCGATCGTCGCGAGATTGCCGTAGTCGCGATAGCGGAACGGTTTCGAAGGTTTGCCGGCGATCCGATCGCGCAATGTTTCCGCAGCATGCGCGCCCATCTGCTTCGCGGCCGGCGCGATGCCGGGAACGGGCTTGCCGTCCTGGACGATGGTCGCGAGATCGCCGATCACGAACACTTCGGGATGACCCCCGAGCGAAAGATCCGGCTGCACCGGCACGCGACCGGCGCGATCGCAGGACGCGCTCAGCATGCGGCCGAGCGGCGATGCGGCGACGCCTGCCGCCCAGAGCACCGTGCGCGCCGCGACACGACGGCCCGCCAGCTCGATGCCTTCGACGTCGACGGCGGTGACTGCGTCGCCGACGTGCACGTCGACGCCGAGATGCTCGAGCTTGTTCTGCGCGTTCCGCGACAGCGATTCCGGCATCGACGGCAGCACGCGCGGTCCCGCTTCGACGAGATGGATGCGCGCATCGCGCGGATCTATGCGGCGGAACTCGCCGCGCAGCGTGTGTCGCGCGATCTCGGCCATCGTGCCCGCGAGCTCGACGCCGGTCGGGCCGCCGCCGATGACGACGAAACTGAGCCAGCCTGCTCGCGCTTCGTCGTCGCTCTCGCGCTCGGCGATCTCGAACGCTTCGAGCACGCGACGGCGCACGACGAACGCATCGTCGAGCGTTTTCAGCCCCGGCGCGTAGCGCGCCCAGTCGTCGTGGCCGAAATACGTATGTGTCGCGCCGGTCGCGACGATCAGGAAGTCGTAATGAAGCGTGCTGCCGTCGAGCACGACACGATGCGCGTCGAGATCGATGCCGCGGACCTCGTCGAGCCGCACTTCGACATTGCGCTGGCGGCGCAGGAGATGCCGCAGCGGCGCCGCGATATCCGGTGCCGAGAGGCCGGCCGTCGCGACCTGGTAGAGCAACGGTTGAAACAGATGATGGTTCGAGCGATCGACGAGCGTGATGCGGACATCGGCGTTCGCAAGCGCGCGTGTCGCCCACAAGCCGCCGAAACCGCCGCCGAGAACCACGACATGGGGCATCTCCATCGACGTCACCTCGCTGGATGCGCGCCGATTGTCGCCGATTTGACGGCGATGCCGAACGGCGCATGCGCTGCGTGTGGCAAGATCGCGCGATGGCGACCCAGTCCGATCTCGACTTCGCGCGCCCGCCCGCGCGGGCACACGCGCACATCCGCGCGGGAACGGGCGGTTGGACTTACGTGCCGTGGCGGAAGAATTTCTATCCGGAAGGGCTCGTCCAGCGGCGCGAGCTCGAATACGCGAGCCGTCACCTGACCGCGATCGAGATCAACGGCACCTATTACGGCGCTCAGAAGCCGGCGACATACGCCGCGTGGCGCAAGGAAACTCCGGGCGGCTTCGTCTTCTCGCTGAAGGCGCCGCGCTATGCGACCGAGCGCGGCAAGCTCGCGAGCGCCGGCAAGACGATCCGCGATTTCGTGTTCGGTGGGCTTGCCGAGCTCGGCGATCGGCTCGGGCCGATCAACTGGCAGTTGCCGCCATCGAGGACATTCGATCGCGACGATCTCGCGTCGTTCCTGGAATCGCTGCCGCGCGATCTCGACGGTATGCCGATGCGGCACGTGCTCGAAGTGCGCCATGCGAGCTTCGCATGCGAGGACTATCTCGCGCTTGCACGCGAACAGCGCGTCGCGACCGTCTTCACCGATTCGCCGAAGTATCCTTCGCTCGCCGACGTCACCGGCGATTTCGTCTATGCGCGGCTCATGTGCAGCGCTTCGTCCGAGCCGACCGGTTATGCGCCCGAGGCGCTCGACGCATGGACGCGGCGTGCGTGCGAATGGTCCGATGGTCGCTATCCGGTCGATCTGCCGCGGATTGATGCAGCGAAACCTGCACAAGCGCCGCGCGATGTCTTCATCTATTTCATCAACGGCGCGAAAGAACGCGCGCCGGCTGCGGCGATGGCGCTACTCGATCGGCTCGGCGCTTGACGTTTTCAGATCGGCTGGAGCGGATGACCGTCGTGGCAAGCGGCCAGCCGCTCGACGGCGGCGGGATCGATATCGAATCGCGCGCCGTCGATCGATGCAACCGGCAGCACCGCACACGATGCGTTCGTGAGGAACGCGAAGCGATATCGGCCGAGATCGTCCGGCGCGATGCGTCGCGTCGTCGTCGCGATGCCGCGTTCGCGCAAACCTGAGCGGATCAGTTGCATCGAAACGCCTTCGAGCATCGGCGCTTCGGGCCAGACGACCGTGTCGCCTTCGAGGAAGCCGAGGTTCCAGATCGACGCCTCGCTGATGCATCCCGCTTCGTCGACGAACAGCGCATCGTCGAAGCCGGCCAGTTGCGCAAGACGCCGGTGGTAGTAAAGCGGAAACGTCGCGACATGCTTGATCTCCGGAAACGCGCGCTCGTGGCGGAACGTCTTCAGCCGCAGCGACGCCGACGGACCGCTGCGCGCCGCACTCACCGAAACCAGCACGTCGGGCGCGGCCGGCGCTGAAGGACGATCGCGCTGCAACGCTTTCGAAAACACGGTCACGCGCATCGCGCACGCTCCCGCGTATCCCCGCAACGCCTGGCGCATGAAGGCGCGAACTGCTGCGACATCGAGGGGCACGCCGAACAGCGCGCGCGTAGCGTTGTCGAGCCGTTGCAGATGCAGATCGAGCCCGCGCACGGAGCCACCGTGCACATGCATCGACGTGAAGTGTCCGTAGTTCAGGAGCGCCGGCGTGCGCAGATCGTCCGCCGTCGCGGCTCGGCCGTTGAGCTCGACGCGATCGAACGCCTCGCGGTTCGCAAGCTCGTTTTCCCGATTTGCAATGCCGGTCACAAAACAGGCCGCTTTTGAGGGATTTTCCCGATATCGCATGGGTGCATTGCCGATGTGCGGCCCGATGCGCTCGTCTATCGTGACTCCACCCGAAGCACGCTGGATCCCGCGCCAAGGCTGGTGCGGATGCAGAGGAATCGGGACAGCCCGCAGCGGGGCGTTCACGAAGGTACTCGGCGGTCCCTTTCGTGAAGTCTGCGCTGCGGGCTTATTTTTTCTTCCGCTTCGATCGTGCGCAATCAGCCGGCCATCGGCAGCTTGAGTCCCTGCTCTTTTGCGCACGCGATCGCGATCTCGTAGCCCGCATCGGCATGACGCATGACGCCGGTGCCGGGATCGTTCCAGAGCACGCGTGCAAGCCGGCGATCGGCGTCACTGCTGCCGTCGCAGACGATGACGACGCCAGCATGCTGGCTGTAGCCCATGCCAACGCCGCCGCCGTGATGGAAGCTGACCCATGTCGCGCCGCCGGCCGTGTTGAGCAGCGCGTTGAGGATCGGCCAGTCGGAAACGGCGTCGCTGCCGTCCTTCATCGATTCGGTCTCACGATTCGGCGAGGCGACCGAACCCGAATCCAGATGATCGCGACCGATCACGATCGGCGCCTTCAGCTCGCCGTTGCGCACCATCTCGTTGAACGCGAGGCCGAGCTTGTGCCGCTGCCCGAGCCCGACCCAACAGATGCGCGCCGGCAAGCCCTGGAAGCTGATGCGCTCCTCGGCCATGTCGAGCCAGCGGTGCAGTTGCGGATCGTCCGGAATCAATTCCTTGACCTTGCGATCGGTCTTGTAGATGTCTTCCGGATCGCCCGACAGCGCGACCCAGCGGAACGGACCGACGCCTCGGCAGAACAACGGTCGCACGTACGCGGGAACGAAGCCCGGAAAGTCGAACGCGTTCGCGCAGCCTTCGTCCTTCGCCATCTGACGGATGTTGTTACCGTAGTCGAACGTCGGCACGCCCATCTTCTGGAATGCGAGCATCGCCTCGACGTGCACGCGCATCGATTTCTTCGCGGCATCGCGCGTGCAGTCCGGATCGCTCTTGCGGCGCTCGAACCATTGCTCGACGGTCCAGCCGATCGGGAGATAGCCGTTGACCGGATCGTGCGCGCTGGTCTGATCCGTCACCGCATCGGGACGCACGCCGCGACGCACGAGCTCGGGCAGGATCTCGGCCGCGTTGCCGAGCAGCGCGATCGACTTCGCCTCGCCCACTTTCGTGTACTTCGCAATGCGCGCCAGCGCGTCGTCGAGATCGCTCGCCTGCTCGTCGACGTATTTCGTGCGAAGCCGCATGTCGATGCGGCTCTGCTGACATTCGACGTTGAGCGAGCATGCGCCGGCGAGACTCGCCGCGAGCGGCTGCGCGCCGCCCATTCCGCCGAGGCCGGCGGTCAGGATCCACTTGCCCTTGAGATCGCCGCCGTAATGTTGCCGGCCCATCTCGACGAACGTCTCGTACGTGCCCTGCACGATGCCTTGCGAGCCGATGTAGATCCACGAGCCCGCCGTCATCTGGCCGTACATCATGAGGCCCTTGCGATCGAGCTCGTTGAAGTGCTCCCACGTCGCCCACGCGGGAACGAGATTCGAGTTCGCGAGCAGCACGCGCGGCGCGTCGCGATGCGTCGGGAACACGCCGACCGGTTTTCCGGACTGGATCAGCAGCGTTTCCTCGTCGCCGAGCTCGCGCAGCGATTTCAGGATCGCGTCGAAGCATTCCCAGTTACGCGCGGCGCGGCCGATGCCGCCATAGACGACGAGCTCGCTCGGCTTCTCGGCGACGTCGGGATCGAGGTTGTTCTGGATCATGCGGAACGCGGCTTCGGTGAGCCAGCTCCTGCAGCTCAAATCCGTGCCGCGCGGCGCGCGGATCGTGCGGGTCGTATCGATGCGGGTCGGCGCGTTCATGGCAAGCTCGCGAAAACGAGTCGCCTAGTATAAGCCGCGGCCGAGGCGCTTCTTTTCCCGCCGCCGCCAGCGCGCTACGCTCGTCTCGTCCGAGGTGCCGGGGACTCGGCGGCGGCGAGCGCGTTCGCGAGCGAGCGCATCGAGCCGGCCGATGGGCGCAACGGATCGATCGAATCCGGATCGCAAAATCTTCGCGTCGATCAATCTGCCTTGGGGAGCCCGCATGCGCCTTTCGTCGACTCGTTCACGCGCCGGCCTTCGCCGCCGGCCGCTTGCCGCCGGACTTGCTCTCGCGCTCGCCTGCGCGGGCGCGCGCGCAGGCGACTTTCTGATTCCGGTCGATAACTGCAACGACTCCGGGCCGGGAAGCCTGCGCGAAACGATCGCGTCGGGATTCAACGGAGACCATCTCGTGCTGGCTCCGGACTGCGACACGATCACGCTGACCAGCGGTCCGATCGTGATCGCCGACGACTCCATCGGTCTGCCGTTCACGCATCTCGACATCTGGAATTTCGCCGGCACGCCGGTCACGATCGACGGCGGTGGACAGGATCGCGTCTTCGTGCAGGATGCGGGTTCCAATGCGCTTCTGACTTTCAGCAACGTCAGGATCACGAACGGCCGCAGCGCCGAAAGCGGCGGCTGCGTGCTCGCGCACGGCAATGTCGAGCTCTCGAACGTCGAGATCAGCGAATGCGCGGCGGGAACGATCAGCGGCGATGCGCCGACCGGCGGAACGGTGCGCGGCGGCGGGCTCTACGTGGCCGGCAGCGCGACGATCGACGGCAGCGCCATCACCTCGAACCGCATCTACGAAAACGGTGCGCCGGCCTATGGCGCGGGCGTGTTCGCCGGACGCACGCTCACGCTGACCGCGTCGACGATCGAAAAAAACTCGGCGCATTCGCACTTCGGCGCATCGTACGGCGGCGGCATCGCGGCCGGCGATCCTGCCGGCGGCACAGCAGCGAGCGTCACGATCGCCTCGAGCACGATCAGCGGCAACACGACCGA
>DASZWL010000229.1:0-11254 GCA_035546695.1 Rhodanobacteraceae bacterium
TCGATGCGATTCATGCTGATGCCGTGCTTCGCGAACGGGCTCAGCACATTGAACAGCGCGCCCGGCTGATCCTTGATGAAGACGAGCACCGACGTGCGATCGTGTCCCGACGGCGGAAAGATCGAGCGGCCGATGACGAGGAAGCGCGTCGTGTTGTCCGCGTGATCCTCGATCGAGCCCATGATGACTTTCTTGAGCCCGTAGATGAGACCTGCACTCTCGCCGGCGATCGCCGCCGAATCGTCAGAATTGCGCGCGCGACGCGCAGCTTCCGCGTTGCTCGATACCGGAATCTTCTCGACCTTCGGCAGATTGCCGCGCAACCATGCCTGCGTCTGCGCGAACGATTGCGGATGCGAGTAGATGCGCTCGATGTCCTCGATGCGTCCCGATCGCGACAACAAAAACTGATGCACGCGCAGCTCGACCTCGCCGCAGATCTTGAGGTTCGACGTGAGAAACATGTCGAGCGTGATCTGGATCGTGCCCTGCCCCGAATTCTCGACTGGCACAACGCCGAAATCCGCACTGCCGCTCTCGACCTCGTTGAACACTTCCTCGATGCTGACCATCGGCATGCCGTGCGCCGAGCGCCCGAAGTGCTTCAGCACGGCCTGCTGCGAGAACGTGCCTTCGGGCCCGAGATAGCCGATCTTGAGCGGCTCCTGCTGCGCGAGGCACGCCGACATGATTTCGCGGAACACGTGCACGAGCACTTCGTCGCTGAGCGGACCTTCGTTCCGATCGACGACCATGCGCAGCACCTGCGCCTCGCGCTCGGGCCGATAGTAGTCGACCGCGGCCGCGAGCTTGCCCTTCGCCTTGCCGACTTGTAGCGCGAACTCGGCGCGCTCGGCGATCAGCGCCTGGATCTGGCGATCAATCGCGTCGATGCGCGCACGCACTTCCGCCAGTTGCGGAGTCGGCGCCACCTGCGGCTTCGGCTTCGCGCTCATGCGCATCAACCTTCGATCACGCGGACCGACAGAATGCCATCGATCGCGCTGATCGCGGAAGCGAGCGAATCGGGCACCGGCGAATCGACGTCGACGAGCGTATACGCAAGATCGGCACGCGAGGCATTGTGCATCTGCGCGATGTTGACGCCGGCCTCGCCGAGCACCTGTGAAAGCTGGCCGATCATGTTCGGGCGGTTCCGGTTCGCGATGCAGATGCGCGCGGTGCCCGTCCGCGCCATGCGCGTCTCCGGAAAATTGACCGAGTGCCGGATGTTGCCGTGCTCGAGGAAATCGCGGAGCTGATCGACGACCATCACCGCGCAGTTCTCCTCGGCCTCGCCGGTCGACGCGCCGAGATGCGGCAACGCGATCACGCGCGGATTGCCTAGCAGATCAGCCTCCGGAAAATCGCTGACGTAACGCCCGATGCGTCCACTCGCGAGGCCCTCGCGCAACACCGTCGCATCGACGATGCCTTCGCGCGCGAAATTCAGCAGCACGACGCCCGGGCGCGCCGACGCGAGCGCTTGCGCTCCGAAGATGCCGCGCGTCTTGTCGTTGAGCGGCACATGGAACGTGATGTAATCGGACGCCGCATAAAGCTCGCTCAGCGAGCCTGCCTTCGCGACTTCCGACGACAGCTGCCACGCGCCCTCGACCGTCATGTGCGGATCGAAGCCGAGCACGCGCATGCCGAGTGCATACGCCGCGTTCGCGACCTTGACGCCGATCGCACCGAGGCCGACGACGCCGAGCGTCTTTCCGGCAAGCTCGGAACCGACGAAGCGCTTCTTATCGGCCTCGACGCGATAGTGCACATCGCCGTCCGGCTTCAGCTCGCGGACAAACCCGATCGCGTCGGCGAGATTGCGCGCCGCGAGCAGCATGCCGGCGACGACGAGCTCCTTGACGGCGTTCGCGTTCGCGCCCGGCGCGTTGAACACCGGAACGCCGCGCGAGGAAAGCTCGGCGACTGGAATGTTGTTGACGCCAGCGCCGGCGCGCGCGACGGCCTTGATGCTCGGCGGAATCGGCGTTGCATGCATGTCGGCCGATCGCACGAGCACGGCATCGGCGTCGGCGATGTCGTTCGCGACGCGGTAGAGATTCGCCGGCAGGCGATCGAGGCCGTTGCGCGAGATGTTGTTGAGGGTCTGGATCTTGAACATGATTTCCTGACTCGTCATCCCCGCGAAAGCGGGGATCCAGTGCCTTACGTCGAAATCAAAGTCGCTAGGTTCCCGCCTTCGCGGGAACGACGAAATTTTTTCAACCGTTCCGGTTGGCGAAATCCTTCATGAAATCGACCAGCGCCCGCACGCCTTCGGTCGGCATCGCGTTGTAGATCGACGCTCGCATCCCGCCGACCGCGCGATGTCCCTTCAGATAGAGAAGACCCGCCGCTTCCGATTCCTTCAGGAACGTTGCATCGAGCTCGTCGCGTGGCAGAGTGAACGGCACGTTCATCCACGAACGCGCGCTCTTCTCGACCGGATTCCGATAAAACCCGGACGCATCGATGTACGAATAGAGCAATTCCATCTTTGCGCGATTCTGCTCCGCCATCACCGCGACGCCACCCTGCTTCTTCAGCCATTTGAAAACGAGCGAGGCGAGATACCAGCCGAACGTGTTCGGCGTGTTCAGCATCGAATCCTGCGCGGCTTGTTCGGCGTAGCTGAAGATCTTCGGCAGACCCTTCGGACAGCGGTCCAGCAGATCCTCGCGCACGATCATGACGACGAGCCCGGCCGCACCGATGTTCTTCTGCGCACCGGCATAGATCAGCCCGAACTTCGATACGTCGAGCGGACGCGACAGAATCGTCGACGACATGTCCGCGACGAGCGGCACGTCGCCGACGTCGGGCACGGACGCGAACTCGACGCCGCGGATGGTTTCGTTCGGCGTGTAGTGAACATAGGCCGCACCGGGATCGAGATCCCACGTCGCGCGATCGGGAATGCGATCGTAATTCGTCGCCTGCGCCGTCGCCGCGATGCGCACGTTGACCGAAGGTTTCGCCTCCTTCGCGGCCTTCTCGCTCCAGTCGCCGGTGAGCACGTAATCGGCCGACTGCCCGCGCGAAGCGAGATTCATCGGAATCTGCGCGAAATGCTGCGTCGCACCGCCTTGGAGGAACAGCACCTTGTAGTTCGAGGGAATCGCGAGCAGCTCACGCAGGTCGCGCTCGGACTCGGCCGCGAGCGCAATGAAATCCTTGCCGCGATGGCTGATCTCCATGACCGACGCGCGCGCGCCGTTCCATTCGAGAAGCTCGGCCTGCGCCTGGCGCAAAACCTCTTCCGGCAGCGCGGCCGGGCCTGCGCTGAAGTTGTATCCGCGACTCACGCGATGCTCCTCGGCTGCGATCCGGCATTATGCCGCAGCGCAGCAGACTCGCAATACGGGAAAACCGGCGGGTGGTCGCGTCGGATCAGGCGCCGCGCAGCAGCATCCACACGAGGCCGAGCGCGATCAGCGCCGCCGCGCCGATCAGCCACCAGATCGATCCGCGCGTGTCTGCCGGCCCTGCCGAACCCGGAGAGATCTCCGCGTCATGTCCGGCGTCCAACGATGTGCCGTCCGATGCCATCTCGGCGCGCAGCGGCATGCCCGGCGCCTCGACGACGAAATGATCGCGACCGAACGCGAGCTGATCGCCGCCGTGCAGTACGGCCGTCGAGACGCGCAGACCATTGACGAGCACGCCGGCGCCCGAGCCCATGTCGCGCAGGCAGATCGCCTCGCCGATCGATTCGATCGACGCGTGATGCGGCGCGATCTGCGCGTCGTCGACGACGATGTCGCAATCGGCCGCGCGCCCGACGACGAGCCGTTGTCGCAGCGCGATCGCGTGGCCGAAATGGCTGCCCGCGACGCCGCGCAGCACGACGCGCGCCGGCGCGAAATCGCTCGCGTCTCCGCTTTCGATCGGTTCGGGCGGCAGCTTCGTCTCGATCGCGTCGTCGCGATCCGGCTTCAGCATCATCGCGACGACGCCGAGAACGAGCACGTCGCCGAGCCGCAGCAGCGCCTTCTCGCGCACCGGCCTCGCATTCACGTGCGTGCGACCGGCGAAATCGAGCACTTCGAGCACGATGCCGCGCGCGTCGATGTGGATGCGCGCATGCCACGGTGCGATATCGCGACCGGCGAGCACGAGCGTGTTGCCATCGGCCTGACCGAGGCTGACGACGCCATCCGCGACGACGAAGTCGGCGTGCTCGCCGTTGAGGAAGCTGAGTCGCATCAAGATCGGATCGGCCGCGAAGGTGCGCCAGTATACCGGCGTTGCGCCGCGGCGCCGGTCTGGCTGTTCGCGGTGCGGCAAGGCATCATGGCCGCCCGGCAAACGCAGGTAGTCGCGGCATGGCGGTCATCGACATCCATCGCAAACACGGACAGAGCCTCAAGGACGCGAAAGCCGCCGTCGAGCGCGTGGCCAAGGCCGTCTCGCGCGAATATGGTTTTGCGCACAAATGGGACGGAAACACGCTCGAATTCTCGCGCGCCGGCGCGAATGGCTCGATCCGGATCGCCAGGCACGACATACACATCCATGCCGAGCTCGGATTCCTCATGAGCGCGCTGAAGCCGGTGATCGAGGGCGAGATCGTGCGCAAGCTCGACAAGGAGTTCGGGACGGCGTGAGGGGCGTTGGGAAAGAGCCGGGATTCGGGATTCGGGATGTGCCGAACGCGGGACGCTTCGCGAGCTGGCGCTTTGAATCCCGAATCCCGCCATCCCGAATCCCGGCTCTTCTGCCGATAGTGTGACTACTCTACGTCCGCGCACTACCTTCGCATCGGTCGCGGCATCCGCCGCGCAACGACATCGGAGCGAGCCATGACCAAGCCGAAGCTCAAGAAGCGCACTCCCGCCGAAGCTGCCGCGCAGCAAGCGCGCGGAATGGGCAAGACCGTGATGGATTCGGCGCAGCAGATCTGGCTCGCCGGGCTCGGCGCGTTCGTCAAGGCGCAGGCCGAGGGCGGCAAGCTGTTCGAATCGCTCGTCAAGGAAGGCGCCGCGCTCGACGCGAAGACGCGCAAGCTGACCGAAGCGAAGGTCGCCGAAGCGCGCGGCAACGTCGAGTCGACGCTGGGTCAGGTGCGCGAGCGCAGCCAGGAAACCTGGGACAAGCTCGAGAAGGTGTTCGAGAACCGCGTCTCGCGCGCACTCGGCCGCCTCGGCGTGCCGGGCCACGACGATATCCGCAAGCTGTCGGCGAAAGTCGACGAGCTGTCGCGCGAAGTGCGCAAGCTCAATGGCGGAGCGATGCCGAGGAAGCGCGCCGCGAAATCCGCGAAGCGCTGAGAGCCGCGAACCCATAGGGTGGGCCTTGGCCCACCGAACGCTCGATGGTGGGCCAAGGCCCACCCTATGCGAAGTGTTCCGCCTTCGCGGGGACGACGATGCGAGGGGGCGCGATCGGAAATGGGCGCGCTACCAATGCACCCCGCGCATCAACGATGCGAACGCGATCTGCTCGCTCGTCGGCGCGGCGCCTTCGCCTCGTCCTGACATTCCCTTCGACGCCGACGAATCCGGGAACAGCCGGAAAGCCGTGTTCATGACGATCTCGTACGCGCGCGGCGCGAGCGCGTAGAAGATCTGCGCGAACGTGCCGAGCCGCGTCGCGATGCGCACCGGCCGCTCGACGATCGCCTCGACGACGATGTCCGCGGCTTCCTCAGGCGTCAGCGTCGGCACCGATTCGTACATCTTCGTCGGCGCGATCATCGGCGTCTTGACGAGCGGCATGTTGATCGTCGTAAACACGACGCCGTTGTCCGAGTACTCAGCCTGCGCGCAGCGCGAGAACGCATCGAGCGCCGCTTTCGACGCGACGTAGGCCGAGAAGCGCGGCGAGTTCGTCAAGACGCCGATCGACGAGATGTTGACGATGTGCCCGCGATGGCGCTCGGCCATGCCGGGCAGCACGCCCATGATCAGCCGGAGCGCGCCGAAGTAGTTGAGCTGCATCGTGCGCTCGAAATCGTGGAAGCGATCGTAGCTCGCGCTGATCGCGCGGCGGATCGAGCGACCGGCGTTGTTGACGAGGATGTCGACATGGCCGTGATCGGCGAGCACCTCTTTCACGAACGCATCGCACGAAGCGAGATCGGCAAGATCGGCGACGTACGTGTGGCAGATTCCGCCGGCGTCTTCGATTTCCTTCTTCGTCGCGGCGAGCTCGTCGGCGCCGCGCGCGCAGACGACGACTTTCGCGCCTGCGCTGGCGACCTTACGCGCCGTCGCCTTGCCGATGCCGGACGATCCGCCGGTGATGACGACGACGCGTCCTTTGACCTTGCCGCCGAGCGAATGGTCGACGAAGAGGTCGGGATCGAGATGGCGTTCCCAGTAATCCCAGAGGCGCCACGCGTAATCGTCGAGCGCAGGCAGGCGAATCTTCGATCCTTTGAGCGCGCGCTCGGTCTCGCGCGAATCGAAGCGCGTCGACCAGCCGATGAACTTCATCGCCTCGGAAGGAATGCCGAGATCGCGCAACAGCACGCTCACGAAGCGCCGGACCGGCGGCAGGCTGCCGAGCGCCGCGCGCACGCTGCCCGGGATGAAGGCGAACATGCGAGCGTCGAGCCGCATCGTCATCTGCGGAGCGTGTCCCGCACGCGCGAACACGTTGAGCACTTCGCCGATGCGCCGCGGCGCGGGATCGGTCAGGTGGAACGCATGGCCGTCGAGTCCCGGCTTGTGCGCGATGTGATCGAGCGCGGCCGCGACCCAGTCGACCGGAACGAGATTGATGCGTCCGCCCTCGAGCCCGATCGTCGGCATCCACGGCGGCAACGTTTCGCGCATTTTCTTGATGAGCCGGAAGAAGTAATAAGGCCCGTCGATCTTGTCGATCTCACCGGTGCGCGAGTCGCCGATCACGAGGCCCGGCCGATAGATGCGATACGGCCGTGGATACGCCGAGCGCACGAGCGCTTCGGCGTCATGCTTGGTGCGGAAATACGGATCGTCGAGATCCTCGGCTTCGTCGAACATGTCCTCGCGGAATACGCCGGGATAGAAACCCGCGACCGCGATCGAGCTTACGTGATGGAACGTTCCGGCCTTGATCGCATCGGCGAACGCGAGCGCGTGGCGCGTGCCTTCGACATTCGCCGCGGCCTGCGCGTTCGCATCGGCCGTGATGTCGTAGAGCGCGGCGAGATGGAAGAAATGCCGGATCTTTCCGCCGAGCGCACGCATCTTGGCCGGCGCGATGCCGAGGCTCGGCTTCGAAAGATCGCCGACGACCGGAACGAGGCGATCTTTGCCGCCGAGCCGCTCGACGAGCGCGTCGAACTTCTCGAGCGATTCCTTGCGCACGAGACAATGGATCGTGCCCTTGCGCGCGAGTAGTTTCTCGACGAGACGTCCGCCGATGAAACCCGTCGCTCCGGTGACGAAATAGCTCATGGCGCTCTCCCCGGTGATTCTTCGCGTACTGCGGGAAGCATAGCGGCGCATCGGCTCGCATGGCTACGCACGTTCGCCGCGCTGATGTAAGCTCGGCACTCGCCCCGCACACTCCCACCCATCGGGTGAGCCATGTCCGATCTCAAAGCGCGCTTCGAGAAGGCAGCGGAAGACGTCAAGAAACTGCCCGAACGTCCCGACAACGACACGCTGCTGAAGCTCTACGCGCTCTACAAGCAGGGATCGGAAGGCGACGTGTCGGGGCCGAAACCGGGCTTCTTCGATTTCGTCGGCACCGCGAAGTACGAAGCGTGGGCGAAGCTCAAGGGCACGAAGAGCGACGAGGCGATGCAGAAGTACGTCGATCTCGTCAAGAAGCTTGGCGGCTAGAACGCCGTCGCATCCCGTCGTTTCGCGCATGGCGAGCCGGACCCGCGAGCGCATCCTCGACACGAGCCTCGCGATGTTCAACGCGGCCGGCGAGCCGAACGTCACGACGAATCACATCGCCGACGAGCTCGGGATCAGCCCCGGCAATCTCTACTACCACTTCCGCAACAAGGACGACATCGTCGGGCACCTGTTCGCGCGCTACGAGGCGCGCATCGACGAGGCGCTGCTCGTGCCCGAGGATCGGCCGCCGAATCTCGAGGACGTCTGGCTGCAGCTGCACCTCGTCTTCGAGTGCATGTGGGCGTACCGGTTTCTCTATCGCGATCTCGTCGACATCCTCGCCCGGAATCGCAAGCTGAAACTCCGCTTCGCGCGGATCATGACGCGCGCATCGGCGAGCGCGGCCGCGATGATGCGCGGGCTCGTGCGCGGCGGCGTCATGCGAGCGAGCGAGGCCGAGATCCGCGCAGTCGCCGAGAACGTGTTGCTGGTCGCGACGTTCTGGCTGAGTTTCGATGCGGTGCGCAACGGAAGAAGCGAGCTCGAGAAGCTCGACTCCGGGCGCGGAATCCATCAGGTGATGGTGCTGATCGCGCCGTTCCTGCGCGCCGAAGAGCGAAACCATCTCGCGACGCTTGCGGGCGCTTATTCGGAAGAGTCGTAGAACGAGCAGCCGCACTAACGAGTAGCCGAACGAGCGGCCGCCCCACATGCCGTCATCCCGGCGAAAGCCGGGATCCATTCGTTCTTCGGTATTGCGAGCAAAGAAAATCAAAATGGATCCCGGCCTTCGCCGGGATGACGGGCTACGTGTCGTATCGCCGGATCCGAATGGCGTCAGCGCCCAGGCCGAATCTGATTCCGTTCCTGCTTCCGATCCCAGGCTCGCAGCTCGTCTCGCAAGTGCGCGATCCGCTGTCGACCGAGCGCGTTGCGGCCCTCGTCGAGCACGGTCGCGTCGAGCAGTTCGGCGAGCCGCTGCGCGGTCGGCAGCAGCATTTCCCACGCATCGAGCGCCGGCAGCGGTCCCGGCAGCGTCATGAACAGCGTGACGCCCGGCGTCTGCAAGGCATCGAGCCGGCTCATGTCGAAGCTGCCGGGCTTGACCATGTTCGCCATGCTGAAGACCGGTCCGTCTTCGGTCTTTCCCGAAACAAGCCGATGGAAGATGCCCATGTCGCCGAACGCGAGACCGGCCTTCTCGGCCGCGACGACGACGTCGGAGCCGGCCAGCGTGGTGCCGTCACGGGCTGCGACGAAGAGCGTCACGATGCGTTCGATCTTCCGGTCCGGACGCACGCCGATCGGCGATCGCGCGGCGGGTTTCGATGCGCCTTCCTTGCCGAGCCGATCGAGCTCCGCCTGCAGCGAGACGTCGAGCTCTCCCTGCCGCGGCTCGCCGTCGACGGCGCCGAACGTCGGCTCGATGCGCTCGTCGTCGTTCCGCTTCAGGGCACGGCGCTCGCCCTGCCCCGGTCGCCTCGGTCGGCCGAAGAAATAGATCAGCGCCAGCACGATGACGCCGATGACGGCGACGATGACGCGGAGCTCCGTTGAACTCAACGCCTGCTGTTCCATGCGCGATTCCTCGTTAGGCGGCGCCGGCCAGTTTAGCGGCTTCCTCGAGATCGACCTGCACGAGCCGCGACACGCCGGGTTCGCGCATGGTAACGCCGCAGAGCTGGCGCGCGGCTTCCATCGTGCCCTTGTTGTGCGTGACGAAGATGAATTGCACGCGCTCGCTCATCTCGGTCACGAGACTCGAGAAGCGGCCGATGTTCGCCTCGTCGAGCGGCGCATCGACCTCGTCGAGCAGGCAGAACGGCGCGGGATTGAGGCGGAAGATCGAGAACACCAGTGAAACGGCCGTCAGTGCCTTCTCGCCGCCCGAAAGCAGCGAAATCGAGCTGACGCGCTTGCCCGGCGGACGCGCCATGATCGTGACGCCGGTCGATAGGAGATCGTCGCCGGTCAGTTCGAGATACGCGTGACCGCCGCCGAAGAGCCGCGGGAACAGCTCCTGGATGCCGGTATTGACGCGATCGAACGTTTCCTTGAAGCGCGCGCGCGTCTCCTTGTCGATCTTGCGGATCGCGCCTTCGAGCGTTTCGAGCGCGGTCGTCAAATCGGCGAGTTGCGCGTCGAGATAAGTCTTGCGCTGCGATTGCTCGTCGAATTCCTGGATCGCGGCGAGATTGACCGGTTCGAGGCGCTTGATCTTCTGATCGAGCTCGGCGAGCTCGCCCTGCCATTGCGCTGCGTCGGCTTCGGCGGGCAGCGCGCCGAGGATGTCGTCGAGCGCAAAGCCGGCCTCGACGATCGCTTCGCCGAGGGAACGGGCACGCAGGCGATGCTCCTGCTCGTTGAGGCGCATCTCCGCGATCGCGTCGCGACGCTCGCCCAACGCTTCCTCGATGCGATGACGTTCCTGCTCGAGCGCGCGCAGCGCGTTGTCCTGCTCCTGCAACGCCTGACGCGCTTCGACGAGCTTGCGATCGACGGTGAGGCGCTGGTTGAGATACGTCTGTCGCTCGGCTTCGAGCCCGACGACGGGATCGGAACCGGATGTCAGCTGCGCCGCGATCTCGCCGCGCCGCGTCTCGATCTGCGCGAGCTGTGACTGCATGCGCTGCAGCGACTGTTCGAGCGAAGCCAGCGCCGCACGGCGCGACTCGACCGAGAGCGCCATCTGATGCGCCGCCTCGCGCGCCTCGCGCGCGTTCATGCGCGCTTCCTCGCGGGATTCGAGCAGCGCGCGGCGCTCCGAATCGAGCGATTGACGGCGCTGCTCGTGCTCGCTCATGCGCGCGACCGTCGCTTCGAGCCGACTTCTCGCCTCGCGCACCTGATCGCGATCGGACGCGAGCTTCTGCTCGAGTCCGGCCAGCTCTTCGACGACGCGTGCCATGCGCTGCTCTGCGCCGTCGATGCGGCCGCGCTGGCTTTGCAGTTGTCCCGAGATCTCGGCGAAGCGGCGATGCGCAATGTAGAGATCGCGCTGCGATTCGTCGCGCGCCTGCTCGGCGTCGATGCGCGATCGCTTTGCCGCATCGACCGCCTGCACGTGCTCGGCGATCGTCCGTTCGAGCTCGCTCGCCTGCGCCGTCGCCTCGCGAATCTCGCGCTCGCGCGCGAGCACGCCGACCCGGGCGCCGGCTCCGCGCACGACTCTGACGAATCCGTTGCCGAGCCATTCGCCGGACGGCGTCACGACGGATTCATCGGCGCCGAGCCGCGCGGCGATCTCGCGCGCTTCATCGAACGCGCGCGCCGTGCGCACGCGTGCGAGCATGCGGCGCGCGACGGCCGGGCCGCGCGTCACGCCTGCAAGCGTTCCGTCGACTGCGATGCCGACATCGCCGTCGGCCGCCATCAGCGTCAGATCCGAATCTTCGAGCGCGGCGATCGCGCCGGCATTCCGCAGCGGGTCCTCGACCAGCGCGGCTTCGAGCCAGCCGTCGAGCACGGTC
>DASZWL010000230.1:0-2003 GCA_035546695.1 Rhodanobacteraceae bacterium
GCCGCCCGAGATCGCACCGACGACGAGGAAAAAGAGCGCAACGAGCCAGAAGAACGCCAGCGGCTTGTACGTCGCGAAGATGCGCACGATCGTCGATGCCGATCGCCAGACGTAGCGGCCGATGCTCTTCACGAGCCGCGACGGGCGGAGATCAGGATTCGTGCGGATCGGCACGGAGACGACGCGGATGTTGCTGTGCCCGGCCTGGATGATCGTCTCAAGCGTGTACGTGTACGAGCTGAACACGTTGAGTCGCTGCGCGGCGTCGCGCGTGAATGCGCGGAATCCGCTCGGCGCGTCGGCGACGCTCGTATTGCTCGCCGCGCGCACGACGGCGCTGCCGAGTTTCTGCAGGCGCTTCTTGAGATGCGAGAAGTGCTCCGTGTCGCTGATCGGCCGCGCGCCGATGACCATCTCGGCGCGGCCCGCGACGATCGGCTCGACGAGCGTCGCGATGTCGCGCGCGTCGTACTGGTTGTCGGCGTCGGTGTTGACGATGATGTCGGCGCCTTCGGCGAGCGCGGATTCGAGACCGGTCATGAACGCTGCCGCGAGCCCGCGATTGACCGGATGGCGAACGATGTGATCGACGCCGAGCCGCTCGGCGACGGCGGCCGTGTCGTCGGCGGAGCCATCGTCGATTACGAGCCATTCGACGGTGTCGCAACCCGGCACCGCGCGCGGCAGATGCTCGACCGCGTGCGGCAGCGAGGCCGATTCGTTGTAGCACGGAATCTGGATGACGAGTTTCATGCGGCCGCTTTCCCCGGGACGTCCGGATGATACCCATAGGGTGGGCCTCGGCCCACCTTCGGGGAGTCGCAACGTCGGTGGGCCGAGGCCCACCCTATGTGACTTCGGGAGTCGCAGCGTCGGTGGGCCAAGGCCCACCCTATGACGACGGCGCGAGGCCCGCTCTATGGCCAGAGCGCACGGATCGCAGCGATGCCTTGGCCGCCGTTGCGGCGTGCAATCGCGACATCGGCGACAGCGAGGCCACCGAGCGCGTAGACGGGCAGCGGCGAGGTCGCCGCGAGCTCGGCGAAGCGCGTCCAGCCGAGCGGGATGGCGCCGGGATGGCTCGGCGTCGGCGCGACCGGCGCGAGCGTCGCGAAATCCGCGCCGATGCGCCGCGCGTGGTCGAGCTCGTCGCGATCATGACAGGACACGCCGAGCCAGCGGTCGCTGCCGATCGGCCGCGTATCGAGACCGGCGGCGACACGCGATGGCAGATGGACGCCGTCGAGACCGACGGCCTCCGCGAGTCGCCAGTCGGCGTTCACGAGCAGCCCCGATCGATGACGCGCGCAGATCGCATGCGCCGGCGCGGCGACTCGCACGATGTCCTCGCGCGTCCAGGCAGGTTGCCGCAGCTGGATCAGACGGATGCCGGTTTCGCACGCGCGCTCGATGCCGCGCAGCACGATGTCGTCCGAGTCGCGCGCGAGCGGCGGCGTGATGAGATAGCGATCCGGCAACTGCAAGGCATGGACGATCGGCACGTCGGCCGGCGGCATCGGCCATTCGTCGAGTTCTTCAGGCGCGATCCATTGCAGCGCCTGCCCTTCGCGCGCGTCGATGCGGCCTGCGTAGGCTTCGACGATCCACGCGTCGAGCACGATGGATTTCTCGGGATACGACCACGGCACCGAGATCAGCGGCTCGGCGCGCTCGACGGCGATGCCGATTTCCTCGGCGAGCTCGCGTACGAGCGCATCAAATGGTGTCTCGCCGGGATCGCACTTGCCGCCGGGAAATTCCCAGAGTCCGGCGAGGTGCTTGCCGGCGGGACGCTCCGCGACGAGCACGCGGCCCGCGTCGTCGCGGACGATGCCGGCGACGACATGGATCGGCGTGCTGCTCATCGAAGATGCGCGCCCGCGTTCGTCGCGGGCACGAATGATGAAGGATCAGCCGAGCTGGCCGTGACAGTGCTTGTATTTCTTGCCCGATCCGCACGGACACGGATCGTTGCGGCCGACCTTCGGCGCGTCGCGATGCAC
>DASZWL010000231.1:0-3253 GCA_035546695.1 Rhodanobacteraceae bacterium
CCCCCGGTCGATATCGAAGGCAATCCGCGTCCTTATGCAGGCAGTCGGCCGGATCCCGGCGTGTACGAATTCCAGGGAGCATCGGGCGTGCCCTCGACCGTCGTCACGACAGCGCTCGACAACGTCAACAACGATGCCTACGTTTCACTGCGCGAGGCGGTCAAGAACGCAAACCTCAATGGCGGCGGGAACATCACGTTCAACATCCAGGGTGGCGGCTGCCCGCAGACGATCTTTCTCTCCTCGCCGCTCGATCCGATCACGACTCCTATCACGATTGACGGCACGACGCAGCCCGGTTCGACAGTGAATGCTTCGCAGGATGCGTTCGATGCGAATCTCTGCATTGCTCTCGTACCGAACGGTGGAGTTGTGAATGCCTTGAAAGTCCCCAGCAATGCGCCCGCCACAGCGTCTCTGACCGTGCGCGGCGTGTTCTTCGGCGGATTCAGCCAGTCCATCATGCTGCTCGGCGGCAATGGTCATCTCATTGCCGGCAACCAGTTCGGCGGCACGGTGGGTGGCATCAGTTTTCCAGGCTCCTACCTGAATGCGATCGCGATCGGCGGCAACGCGATCGGCAGTCTCATCATCGGTGGCGACAACGCCGCGGACCGCAACGTCATCGTCGGTGCCAACGGCGTGCCTGGCGATGCGATCAACGTTCAGGCGAATGTCGACGGATGCCAGATCGTCAACAACCTCATCGGCATCGACGCCGATGGCGTGACGCCGCATCCGAATACATACGGCGTAAATATCTCGGGCGGCGGTTGCGATTTGCGCGGCAATCGCATCGGCAACAGCACGTATGACGGCATCCAGATCCAGGGCGACGACAACGTCGTGGAACAGAATTTCGTCGGTGTTGCCGTGAATGGCAGTCCGGCGCCGAACGGCAGCCAGGCCGGCGGCTATGGAATCAAGGTATCCGGTTCGAACAACACGATCGGCGTCGACAAGGCGAACGGTTTCGACGGCCAGTTCCATGCGAACGACGTGCGCTTCAACGCGCAGGGTGGCATTGCTGTCACCGCCGGGACGGGTAATTCCGTGCGAGGCAATGTCGTTTCATCGAATGGGATCGGCGGCGACGGTTCGGCCATGGATATCGATCTCGGCGCCGATGGAATCACCGACAACCTCGTGCCGAATCCCGGTATGGGCCCGAACGGGCTGCAGAACCACCCGGTGTTGACCTCGCTGAAGTTCATCGGCAATCCGCCGCATGCGGGCGACACGAGCGTGCCGGGCGAGGTGGATGGCATCGTGTACGGCAGTCCCGGCGCGTACAAGGTCGACGTCTACTTCGCGCAAACGGGCTGCGAATCCGACGGACGCGGCCATGCCGAAAACTATGTCGCGAGCCAGGACGTCACGATCCCGGCCGGTGCGACGTTGAAGACGTTCGCGGTGCTCGCCACGATTCCCGTGTACGCGCCGTTGCACACGCTGGTCGCGAACCAGACCGACGCCGCCGGCAACAGCTCCGAGCTCAGCTCGTGCCTCGCCAACGACACGATCTTCAAGGATGGCGCGGATTACTGATCCGATTCGCGCACGAACGCATCCGCGAAGCGCAGCGTGACGCGAAAGCCGCGGCCTTCCTGGCCGCGGCCGAATGCGAGCGTTGCGCGGTGGCGCTCGGCGATGCGGCGCACGATCGCGAGGCCGAGGCCCGAGCCTTCGCGCGCGGTGCCGGGCGCGCGGAAGAAGCGCTCGCCGAGGCGCGGCCACCATTCCTCGCCGACGCCGGGTCCGTCGTCCTCGACCGACAAGGTCACGGTGCGCGCCTCGCGCGCGACCTCGACCGTGACGCTGCCGCCGGCGCCGACGTAACGCAGCGCGTTGTCGACGAGGTTGACGAGCGCCTCGCGCAGCATGACGGCATCGCCGGCGACGATCGCGTCGGCGCTCGGTCCCGCGTAGCCGAGATCGATGTTCGCGCCGAGCGCGCGCGGCACGCTCTCGGCGACGTAATCGCGCGCGACCTTCGCGAGATCGACGGGTGCCGGCGGCGCGCCGTCGTCGACGTTCGATTGCGCGCGCGCGAGCGCGAGGAGCTGGCCCGCCGCGCGTCCCGCGCCGGCCGACAGGCGCTCGACGTGGATCAGCGCCTCGCGCACGCTGTCGGGACGCGGATCCGCGAGCGCGCGCTCGGCTTGCAGCCGCAAGCCGGCGAGCGGCGTGCGCAGCTGATGCGCGGCGTCGGCGATGAAGCGATCCTGCAGATCGAGCAGGCCGCGCAAGCGCGCGAGCAGCAGGTCGACCGTGCGCGTCAACGGACGGATCTCGACCGGCACGATGCTCTGGTCGAGCGGCGAGAGATCGCGCGCGCGCCGGCCGGCGAGATGGCGCGTCAGCGGATCGAAAAGATAGAGGCCGCGGTTGACGCCGTACCAGACGAGCACGAGCACGAGCACGATCAGCCCGAGCACGATCGGCAGCACGCCGGCGAGGATCTCGCGCGCGAGCGCGTGCCGCTCGCGCAGCGTCTGCGCGACCGAGACGACGATGCGGTCGCCGGGCTCCTCGCCGGCGACGGCGAGCGAGGCCATGCGCAGGTTCCGGTCGCCGAGCGTCAGCGATTCGACGCGCGGTTTCGCGCCGGGCACCGGCAAGGGGGCCGGCATCGGCAATTCGAGATTCGCGCCGAGCGTGCCGTGACGCACGCTGCGGATCGTGTAGTAGTTCGGATCTTCCGAGTCGACCTCGAACAGGATGCGCGCCTGCGGATTCAGTTCCTGGTATCGCGCGTCGCTTCGGACCATGCGTTCGAGCGCGCGCAGCGAATCGGTCAGCGCGCGGTCGTAGCTCGTGTTCGCGTAATGCAAAGCGAGCACGTAGACGAGCACGCCGCTGAGGAGCCACGCGAGCGCCATCGGCGCGACGAGGAACGCGAGCAGTCGCCGGCGCAGGCTAGGCGGTCGGCGCATGCTCGGTTTCGAGAAGATAGCCAAGCCCGCGCACGGTGCGAACGCGCACACCGCTGCCTTCGAGCTTGCGCCGGAGGCGATGCACGGCGATGTCGAGACCGTTGTCGGTGAGGCTCGTGTCCCAGGTGCAGAGTGCGTCGATCAGCTGCTCGCGGCTCATGACGCGATCGAGCCGCGCGACGAGCGTTTCGAGAAGGCCGAACTCGCGCGGCGTCAGTTCCAGCGGAGCATCGTCGACGTGCGCGCGGCGTCGCGGCAGATCGAGGCGCAGGCGTCCGAGTTTCAATTCCGGCACGCCCTGCGTCGTGCGCCGTCGG
>DASZWL010000232.1:0-2094 GCA_035546695.1 Rhodanobacteraceae bacterium
GATCGCGGAACCCGCGAAGCCGTCCGGCGTCGAAGATCAGCCTTTCGGCCAGCCGCCCCGGTTTGAGTGCTGCATGTATCACATTCTCGCGGCCGAGGGCCAAGCCCAATTCCGCGCTTGTAAGCATCTCCATTGTCTCGATTTTCAGATCGCGCGCACGAACCGATCCCGCGAGTTTGCGGCGTCCGTCGGCGGCGCCATCACGCGCCTCAATCAAAAGCGCCGGCGGAACCTTGTCGTCGAGCGCGCGGAGCACATTGTCGAACCCGAGAACGGCCTGTCCCGCACGGCGTGCGAGACCGAGGTCGCCCTGCATCCGCGCAACCAGAAGACGTTCCACGCGATCCGAAAGATCGGCACCGGCTTTCAGCGTCGCCTTGGCGGACTTGGAGAACAGGTTCTTTGTCGCGGCGGTTGTCACGGATTTGCGATCGGCGCGCACCCACATGCCGCGGCCGGGAAGATTTGCGGCGACATCGGGAACGACGTTGCCGTCGGGATCGGCCGCAAAACGCACGAGTTCGCCCTCGGCCAGGACTTCCCCTGACACCAAGCAGCGGCGCTCGCGCATGTCGTTTTCGATCTCGACGGAAACGGTCACTCGGCGCTTTCCTCCGCGACGTTTTCTTCGGCGGCTTCCTCTTCAGCCGGTTCTTCGATCCAGCCCATCTGCACGCGCGCCTTCATGATGATCGCATTCGCGTCGTCGGCCGTCAGGTTGAAACCTTCGAGTGCGCCTGGAACGCGCACACGCTCCTTCTCCTTGTTGACCTCGTAGTAGCCGAGGAGATCGTCGGTCGCGCAGCCGGCAAGGTCTTCGAGCGTCTTGATGCCGCCTTCGCCGAGCGAGACCGCCATGGCCGGCGTCACACCGGGAACGTCGAGAACAGCGTCTTCGACGCCGAGTGCGATGCGCTTCTCGTCCATCTCCTTGTTGCGCGCCTCGAGATATTCGACCGCACGGCTCTGGAGCTCCTGTGCCGTCTCCTCATCGAAGCCTTCGACAGAGGCGAGTTCGTTGAGATCGACGTAGGCCACATCTTCGATGGTCGCGAAGCCTTCGGACGCGAGCAACTGCGCGACAGTCTCGTCGACGTCGAGCGCCTCCATATAGAGCTTGGTGCGCTCGGCGAATTCTTTCTGGCGGCGCTCGGATTCCTCTGCTTCCGTCAGAATGTCGATCTGCCAGGTCGTGAGCTGCGAGGCGAGACGCACGTTCTGGCCGCGGCGCCCGATGGCGAGCGAGAGCTGCTCGTCCGGTACCACGACTTCGACGCGATGCGTATCTTCGTCAAGTACCACCTTGGACACTTCCGCCGGCGCAAGCGCGTTGACGATGAAAGTCGCGGGCTCCTGCGACCAGGGAATGATGTCGATGCGTTCGCCCTGAAGTTCCTGCACCACCGCCTGCACGCGCACGCCGCGCATGCCGACGCAGGCGCCGACGGGATCAATCGAAGAGTCCTTCGAGATCACGCCGATCTTGGCGCGGCTGCCCGGGTCGCGCGCCACGGCGCGGATTTCGATGATGCCGTCATAGATTTCCGGCACTTCCTGAGCGAACAGGCGCACCATGAATTGCGGATGCGAACGCGACAGGAAAATCTGCGGCCCGCGCGCTTCGCGGCGCACGTCATAAATATACGCGCGGATACGGTCGCCGGGGCGGAACGACTCGCGCGGGATCATCTCATCGCGGCGCACGACGCCTTCGGCGCGGCCTAGGTCGACGACGACCGAACCGAACTCCGATCGCTTCACGATGCCGTGGACGATTTCGCCGATGCGATCCTTGAATTCGTCGTACTGACGCTCACGCTCGGCGTCGCGCACCTTCTGCACGATGACCTGTTTGGCGGCCTGCGCTGCGATGCGCGAGAAATCGACCGGCGGCAAGGTCTCGGCGATGATGTCGCCGACCTGTGCCGCGGGATTGCGCGCGCGCGCATCGTCGAGACTGATCTCGATCTTGTCGTTGTCGACGAGTTCGACGACGTGGAGATAGCGCGACACATGGGTCTCGCCGGTTTTCGGATCGATCTCGACCTTGATCTCGTTCTCGCTGCCGTAGCGCGCTTTCGCCGCGCGCTGCAT
>DASZWL010000233.1:0-7094 GCA_035546695.1 Rhodanobacteraceae bacterium
GGCTTACGCCTTAAGCGGCGAGAGCGTAGACGTCGTCGTTGGCGTCTGAGTGTTTGCCATCGGATTAACGAGGAAGATGACGCCCTCGGCATGCTCCAGGCGATTTCACGGCCCCCGTCGAAACCGATCGCCCCCGGGGACGCGCTCATGGTGGCGGCGCGCGGCGGCGAAATCAAGCTTCGCGCTCGGCGCAGCGCGCGAGGCTGCTAGCATGCGCGCCTCTCCGATCGCGATCGAAAGCATGGGCAACATCGTCTGGCTCGCTTCGTATCCGAAATCCGGCAACACGTGGATACGCGCGTTCCTCGCCAACCTGATCGCGAATCGCAGCGATCCGGTTCCGCTGAACGATCTCTCGCACTACTGCGAGGATGAGGCGCGGCCCGAGCTTTTCAGCACCATGGCGGGACGGCCGAGCACCGAGCTCGGCGTCGACGAGATCGCGGCGCTCCGGCCGCGCGTGCACGCGCAGATCGCGGCGAACGCGCGCGGTACGCGCTTCGTCAAGACGCACAACGGCGCGGGATCGCTCGATGGCCATCCGCTGCACAATCCCGAGGTGACGGCGGGCGCGATCTACGTCGTGCGCAATCCGCTCGACGTCGCGGTCAGCATGACGCATCACTTCGGGCTCTCGCTCGACGAGGCGATCGAGCGTCTCGCGAACGAGGAAGTCGCGACGCTGAACGATGCGATGTTCGTGATGCAGTTCCTCGGGTCGTGGTCGCAGCACGTGCGCGGCTGGGCGGATCAGGCCGGCGAGCGCGTGCTCGTGCTCCGCTACGAGGATCTCGTCGAGAAGCCGGCGAAGCACTTCGCGAAAGTCGCGCGGCTCGTCGGAATCGGTCAGGATCGCGCGCGCATAGAGCGCGCGGTCAAGCATGCGGCGTTCGGGACGTTGTCGTCGCTGGAGAAGAAGCACGGCTTCGCCGAGGCGTCTGACAAGACATTGCGATTCTTTCGCTCGGGCCGCATGAATCAGTGGCGCGAGGCGATGAATCGCGAGCAGATCTCGCGCGTCGTCGATGCGCATCGCGAGCAGATGCAGCGATTCGGTTACGTTCCCGCTGGATATTGAGTGCGGTTCCCTCTCCCGCTTGCGGGAGAGGGTAGGGTGAGGGCAAGTTGGTTCTACCTTCCAAAAGCTTCCCTCATCCGGCGCTAACGCGCCGACTTCTCCCGCAAGCGGGAGAAGTGAAAGCTGCCTACGCCGACCGATTCTTCGCCCGCATCACGCGCTGCTTCTCGCGGTTCCAGTCGCGCTCTTTCTCGGTGTCGCGCTTGTCGTGCTCCTGCTTGCCGCGCGCGAGGCCGAGATCGACCTTGACGCGGTTGTCCTTCCAGTACAGCGACAGCGGAATCAGCGTATAGCCCTTGCGTTCAATCGCGCCGACGAGCTTGTCGATCTCGGCGCGATTCAAAAGCAGTTTGCGCGTGCGCCGGTCCTCGGCGACGACATGCGTCGATGCCGAGATCAGCGGCACGATCGACGCGCCGAAGAGATAGATCTCGCCGGCCTTGACGATCGCATACGCATCGCCGAGGTTCGCGCGGCCGGCGCGCAGGCTCTTGACCTCCCAGCCTTCGAGCGCGATGCCGGCTTCGTAGTGCTCGTCGATGTGGTATTCGTGGCGAGCGCGCTTGTTCAGCGCGATCGTGCCGCCGGCTTTGCCTTCGCGGGTCTTCGCTTTTGCCATGTTCGCTACAATCGTTTCCCTTCACGCGATTTCATGCACCGCGAGCCGTGATCGAGATTCGCCGCCACGCGCTGATCCGCTACACGCCCGAACGGATGTTCGATCTCGTCGACGACGTCGAAGCATACCCGAGCCGTTTCGCCTGGTGCGCCGGCGCGGCGATCCTCGCGCGCGAAAGCGAGTCGGTCCGCATCGCGCGGCTCGACCTGCGTTTCGCCGGCCTCACGCAGAGCTTCACGACGCGCAACACGGCCGATCGCCCGCGTCGGCTGCACATCCATCTCGTCGAGGGACCGCTGCGCGCGCTCGAAGGCGAGTTCACGTTCGATGCGCTCGGCGAGGACGGCTGCCGGATCGCGCTCGCGCTCGACTTCGATTATTCCGGCATTCTCGCGGGACCTGCGCTCCGGCTCGGTTTCCAGGGCCTTGCGAACCGCATGGTCGACGATTTCTGCCGCGCGGCCGTGAAGCTCTATGGCTGAGTCGATCCGCGTCGAAGTCGCCTACGCCGAGCCGTCGCGCCAGTTCCTGCGTGCGCTCGATTTGCCCTTGGGCGCGACGATCGCCGATGCGATCGTGGCTTCGGGTCTCGACATCGAATTCGGGATCGATTCGTCGCGGCTCGACTGCGGGATCTGGTCGAAAGCCGCTTCGCGCGACACGGCGCTTCGCGACGGCGATCGCGTCGAGCTCTATCGCGCGCTCGTCGCCGATCCGAAAGAGGCGAGGCGTCGCCGCGCGCGTCAGCCCTGACCTTGCTTGCGCTTCTTGTCCTTGTCGTCGTCCGGACGCTTCTCGTCGGGATACTGGCGCTTGTACTTGCGCGAGTCCTTGATCAGCTGCTCGGGGTCCTCGGGGAAATAGTCGCCGTCGATCTTGACCAGCGAGTCTTCCTTGAAATAGAGCGTCAGGTCCTTCGAGGCCATCTTGTTGCGGCCGCGGCGGATCGTCGAGACGTAATCCCAGCGATCCTGATCGAACGGGCTCACGACCGACGGTGACCCCATTACGAGCAGCACCTGGCGCTTGGTCATGCCGGGCTTCAGCGCGTCGACTGTCGTCTTGTCGAAGAGGTTGCCCTGCTGCACGTCGACCTTGTAGATGAGGCCGCAGCCGGCGAGCGGAACGGAGGCGAGCAGGGCGAGCAAGCGAAGGCGCATGCGCGGAAACCGGGAAGTCGGCGAAAGCGCGGATGATACACTAGGCGTCTGAACGCAAACGGCCGCGAGGGTCAGGCGGAGTGACGACCATGGAATCGACCGACCTGCGCAAGGCGGGCCTCAAGGTGACGCATCCGCGCATGCGCATCCTCGAAATCCTCGACACGCACGACGGCAAGCACATGACGGCCGAGGACATCTATCGCCGCCTCCTCGAGCATCAGGACGACATCGGCCTCGCCACCGTCTATCGCGTGCTGACGCAGTTCGAGGCGGCCGGCATCGTGCTGAAACACAATTTCGAGGGCGGCCAGGCCGTCTACGAGCTCGATCGCGGAAAGCACCACGATCACATGGTCGACATCGAGAGCGGCAAGGTCATCGAGTTCTCGAGCGAGGAGATCGAGCGGCTCCAGCGCGAGATCGCCGACAAGCACGGTTACGCGATCGAGGATCACAGCCTTGTGCTTTACGTCAGGCCCAAGCGCAAGTCGCGTTAGCGCTCGACCTTCGTCGTCCCCGCGAAAGCGGGGACCCAGCGACTTTCGCGTGCCGAAAAACGAAGGCGCTAGGTTCCCGCTTTCGCGGGACCGACGAGGAAGGGAACTCTAGACGAGCCCCGCCGGCGCGAGCCAGAACGAAATCGCGCCGAGCAGCAGCCCGATCGCCGTGGCTGCGAGCACGTCGCTCGGATAATGCAGCCCCAGCACGACGCGCGACATCGCGACCATCAGCGCGAACGGCACGAGCAACGGCGCCAGCATCGGGAAATACGCGATCGCGATCATCGTGAAGCTGACCGCGTGCAGCGTGTGCCCCGACGGGAAGCTGAACTCGTCGAGCGGCAGCACGTACGGCACGATGTCGCCGTGCGCGCGGAACGGGCGAGGGCGGCGTGTCCAGCGCTTGAGCGTGCGATAGAGCATCGCCGCGACGATCCCGACCAGCACCATGTGCAGCGCCGCGATCGCGCCGCGCGTGCCGCCGAACGTCGCGAGCGCGGCCATCAGCGCGTACCAGAACACGCCGTCGCCGAGCCGGCTGACGACGCCGAACACGCGTCGCAGCGCATGGCGCGCACCCCAGCGATTCATCGCGAGACAGAGATCGCGCTCTGCGCTTCCCGCTTCGAGCCGGCTCCACGTGGTCATGCCGCTCTCCTTGCGGACAATCCTCCGAGCAGGTCCGCGAAGCTCGCCGCGACCGATGAAGGATCGAGCCCTTCGACCGCCGCACGAGCGTGCACGCGCATTTCGGGCGTGCGCAGGATCTCGTCCGCGATCGAGGACGCTGCGGCGACGAATGCATCGCGATCGCCCCGCGCGACCGAAATGCCGGCGCCGGCATCGCGCAGATATTCGCGAGCGGCGCCGTAATCGTAGGCGGCGACCGGCACGCCGCTCGCGAGCGCTTCGAGCGTGACGTTGCCGAACGTCTCGCTGAGGCTCGGGAACAGGAAGAGATCGCCGCTCGCGTAATGCCGCGCGAGGTCGGCGCCGTGGCGCATGCCGGCGAACACGAAGTCGGGATGCGCCTCGCCGAGCGGGCGCCGCGCCGGGCCGTCGCCGACGAGCACGAAGCGCGCGGACGGATGCCGGGTCTGGATCGCGCGGAACGCGGCGACGGCGAGATCGAGATTCTTCTCGGGCGCGACGCGTCCGACATGGATCACGGCGAGATCGCGCTCGCCGAGCCCCCATTCGCGGCGCAGCGCCGCGTCGCGCCGCGACGGATCGAAGAGTCGCGTATCGACCGCGCGGCGCAGGAGGCGCACATTGCGGAATCCGCTCGCTTCGAGATGATCGGCGAGCTCGGCGGTCGGCACGATCGTCGCATCGGCGCGATTGTGGAAGCGACGCAGGTACGCGCCGACGATCGGCGTCAGGAACGCGAAGCCGTAGTGACGCGCATAGTCGTCGAAGCGCGTATGGAATCCGGTGCTGACCGGAAGGCCGAGACGCCGTGCCGCGCCGAGCGCGCTGAGGCCGAGCGGACCTTCGGTTGCGATGTAGAGCACGTCCGGACGCCGGCGCGACCAGTGCCGGCGCAACCGCCGGTGCGCCGGCATGCCGAAGCGCAGGCCCGGATAGCGCGGCAGCGAAGCGCCCGGCATCGGCAGGTGATCGAGACCCGCGATCGACGCGGCCGACTCGTCGGGCTGGCGCGGCCGCACGATCTCGATCGAATGGCCGAGCGCGACGAGGCCGCGCGCCAGCGATTCGACCGTCAGCGCGACTCCGTTGATTTCCGGGGGCCAGGTTTCGGTCACGATCGCGATGCGCATCAAGAAGTCGGGTTGGCTTCGTCGGCAGAGAGGCTCGCGCACGCGTCTGAAGCGCGTATTGCGCTCGCATTGCGGATCGATGACAGTCGCGGCCGTCGTGTAACACGATTGTCATGAAAGCGGCCTAGCGTGCTCCGATGTCCGCCGATCCAGAGACTTGCGCTGCATTCCTGACGAACGATCGCATGTCGGTGCAGCTCCGCCGGCGCCATCGTCGCGAGCGCATCGGACATGCTGCTATCGCCGTCTGCACGGCGCTCGTCCTGCTTGCGCTGCTCGCGTTTCCGCTGTTTCTCGTTGTTCGGATCATCTCGTGGACGCCGCTTCCGGATGGAGCCTGGGTGCGGCTCGGAACGCTGCTCGCCGGAACGGCCAAGGCGGCCTTGTGCGCGGTCGCGGTCGCGTTGCCGCTCGGCATCGCGGCCGCGCTCTTCACGGCGCACTTCGCGGCACCGCGCTTTCGCGCGTGGTTCAAGTCGAGCCTCGAGCTGCTCGAGGCGATGCCGACGGTCGTGCTCGGCCTGATCGCGGTGGCGACGCTGGCGCCGTGGCTGAATGCAAACGTCGCGACGCTGCTCGCGATCCTGGTCGCCGTGCCCGCGACGCTGCTCGCAGCCGCGATGGCGTTCGGCGGGCGCATGCGCCGGCAGACCGGATGGCTTGCGCTGTGGCTCGTTCCGGGATTGCTTGCGCTCGTGGCGCTCGTCATTTTTCTGGTTGGTCCGCACCAGCGCGGCTGGATCGTGCCCGCGAGCCCGTGGAACGCGGTCGTCGTCGGCCTTGCGCTCGGACTCGCCGCCGTGCCGCTCGTGTTCTCGCTGGCGGAGGAGGCGATGGCGTCGATCCCGGCGGCACACGTGCAGGCCGCGCTCGCGCTCGGCGCGACGCGCTGGCACGCGGTACGCTCGATCGTCGTGCCGGCGGCGGCTCCCGGCATCGTCGCGGCGATGGCGCTCGGCGCGTCGCGTTGCGCCGGCGAGACGATGATCGTGCTGATGGCGAGCGGCAACACGCCGCTCGCGAGCGCGAATCCACTCGAAGGATTGCGCACGATGAGCGCCGAGCTCGCGCTTGCGTTGCCGGAAGCAGCGCCCGCGAGCGGCGCGTATCGGGCGCTGCTGCTGGCGGCGCTTGCATTGTTCGTGCTGACGTTCGTGCTGAACGTTTTCGCGGCGCGCGCGCGTGCGCGTTTGCGCGCGGGAATCGGCGCATCGATGAACGCGGGCGCGCCGCGATGAGTCGCGCCGGTTTCGATGCCGCTCGCATCTGGCTCGTTGCCGGCGCGGCGGCGGCGTGTCTTGCGGCACTCGTCGGTGCGCTCGTGCTGATCGGTGCACAGGGTTTCGCGGGCTTCTGGCCGCCGCGGGTCGTCGAGCTGCGACTGGCCGACGGAACGCAACTCCTCGGCGAAGCCGTTGCGGACGACGGCAAGATGCTGATCCTGCGCACGAGCGAGAATACGCGCGCCGGAGCAAGCTACGTGCGCGTCGACACCGCGACGATCGCCGCGCAAACAAGGCCGGACGACGCATTCGCGATCCTGCTCGCGGACGGACGCCGCCTGTTCGCACGCGGCGATGTGAAGCCGAACATCGCCGAGGCCGCACGCAACACGCCGGTCGTCGAAACGTTCGCCGCGAACTCGGCCGGCGTCGTCGGTCGCATCGGTTTTTTCGCTCGCGAAGCGGGACGTTTCCTGATCGCGCCAGCGGCGGACGGCGGCGTGCTGCCGGCGCTCGTCGGAACCGTGACGCTCGTTTTGATGATGGCGCTCGCCGTGATGCCGCTCGGCGTCGCGACCGCGATCTTCCTGCACGAGCGCCGCGGCTGGGCCGCGCGGATCGTGCACGCCGCGATCGCGAATCTCGCCGGCGTGCCTTCGATCCTGTACGGCGTGCTCGGGCTCGGCCTGCTCGTGCACGGGCTCGGCGCCGGCATCGATCGCTGGTTCTT
>DASZWL010000234.1:0-8608 GCA_035546695.1 Rhodanobacteraceae bacterium
TCCCGCGAGCACCGCCCGGTCAAGGCGATGCCGCAGAGCCGCTTCTATTCGACGCGCACCTTCGTGCGCCGGCATCGGCTCGGCATCGCCGCGGCCGCGCTCGTCGCGGCGGCGCTCGTCGTCGGCATCGCGGTCGCGATCGCGGGCATGCGCCAGGCGCAGCGCTCGGCCGCGATCGCGCGCACCGAGGAGGCGAAGGCCGAGCAAGTCGCCGACTTCGCGCGCAGCATGCTGGCCGGCATCGATCCCGATCGCGCGAAAAGCATGGATCGCAGCCTGATGCGGCTGATCCTCGATTCCGCCGCCAACCGCGCCGGCCACGAGCTCGCCGCGCAGCCGGCCGTGCGCGCTTCCGTCGAGCACACGATCGCCGACAGCTACGCCGCGATCGGCGAATACGATCGGGCGACCGAGCACTACGACGACGCGATCGCATCGGCGAAAAGCGGCGGCCTGCCGGTCGACGAGCAGGCACGGCTCGCGCTGCGCCGCGCCGAAATCATCGGCAACCAGGGCCGTCTCGACGAAGCGGTCGCGGGCGCCGGCAAGGCGTTCGCGATGGTCGCCGGCGAGCCCGCGACGAGCCGTGCGCGTCTCTACATCGAAAGCCGGCTCGCGGCGCTCGAATGCGATACCGGCCAATACGAAGAGTGTCGCGATCGCTATCTCAGGATCCTGCCGATCCAGCAGGCGACGTTCGGCGAGGAGGATGCCGACGCGCTCGACACGATCGAAGGGCTCGCGATCGCCGATTCCGATTCCGCGCGCTTCGACGAGGCGCGCCCGCTCTACGAAGGACTCATTCGGAGTTATACGAAACGCTATGGCCCCGAGCACTCGAAGACGCTCGGCGTGATCAACGGGCTCGCGATCGTCTATCTCGAGCAGAAGAAGTTCGCCGAGGCCGAAAAGCTGCTCGCGCCGGTGCTGCCGATCGAGGAGCGCGTATTCGGTTCCGAGCATCCGGCGACATTGAACATGCTCAACAACTACGGTGGCGCGATCCGCCAGCAGGGCCGCAACGAGGAAGCGCGGCCGTATTACGAGCGCGGCCTCGCGCTTGCCTATAAGCTGTACGGACCGGACAGCTACCGCACCGTCATCGCCGAGAGCAATCTCAGCCTGCTGCTGCGCGACGCGGATCAGCTCGAGGAAGCCGACAAGCACGCACGCATCGCGGTCGCGCACGCCGCGAAGGCCTTCGGCGCCGACAATGCGTTCCGCGGCATCATGCACGACAGCCTCGCGACGATCCTCATCCGCGAGCATCGCTACGGCGAAGCGGAGAAGGAGCTCGACACGGCGTGGAAAATCCTCGCAGGCGCGAAGGATTTCGGCCCGCAACATCCGCGCAGCCAGGACGTCGTCGATCACTACATCGATCTCTACACGGCGTGGAACAAGCCGGACCGCGAAGCGATCTGGCGGGCGCGGAAGAATCCGGTCGCGGCGAAGTAGCGGTCACGCGCCAAAAGAGCCCTCATCCGCCTTCGGCACCTTCTCCCGCGAGCGGGAGAAGGGAAGGCGGTCCCCTCTCCCGCTTGCGGGAGAGGGCTAGGGTGAGGGCAATCTGGGTCCGACGCCGCAAAAGCGCGCCCTCATCCGCCTTCGGCCCCTTCTCCCGCGAAGCGGGAGAAGGGAAAAGCTTCAATGCACGTCGATGAGATCGAGACGACTGCCGTCGGCGAGCCGCACGTCGAGATCGGACTGCATCCGTTCGAGCGTCCGCAAGCGCGGACAGAGACCCATCGCGCGCGCTTCGAGCTCGGCCGACTGCTTCTCGACCGCGCGGTCGACGCTCTTCTCGATGCCGTCGGCACGCGCTTCGAGCTCGGCCGCGGCTGTCGCGTCGCCGGTGAAGGCGACCTTGAGCGCCTGGGCGGTCACGTTGCCGACGATCTCGGGCACGAGCGTCTCGACCGTGCTTTCGACGAGGCGGTCGATGTCGGCGTCCTGCCAGCGATCGAAGCGGTCGGTCTCGGCGATCTTGCGGTCGATCTCGCGTCCGGCGCGCGCGATGCGCTCGGCGCTCGCGCGGGCGGCTTCGCCATCGTGCGCGAACGCGGCGGCGACTTGCGCGACCGCATCGAACGCGATCGCGATCGCATCGCGCGCGATGCCCTTGACCTCGGGAACGAGCGCGCGGACTTCGCGCTCTGCATCTCTCAGGCGCTTCGCATCCGCGTCGGAGACCGCAATCGATTTTCCGTCGACGCTGAGCCTGCCGTCAGCGATCTCGACATCCGACGGCGCGCCGGTCGAGCGCGTGAAGACGAGACGATCCGGCTTGATCGTGAGCGCATAGCGGCTGTGGAAACCGCAGTCGCCGATGTGCACGTGCGCGAACGCCGGCGCCGCGAATGCCGCGCCGAGTGCGAGAGCGAAAATCGCCGCCTTCATTGGGGAATCCTCCGATCGTGACCGGGAGTCGGATGCGGAGGATGCCGCGAAGGTTTAACCGGGCACGCGTGCCGGGCGTCGGTGTGACGCCCGGCACGGTGCCGGAAGTCATGCCGCGACGAAGCGCGGCGGGACGATCCGGTCAGCGCCCTTTGATCGGCGAGTCGTCGGTCTCGAACAGCGCGCGAAACACGACGCCGCCGAGCGCGCCGCCGATGATCGGCGCGATCCAGAACAGCCAGAGCTGCGAGAGCGCCCAGCTGCCCTGGAAGATCGCGACGCCCGTCGAGCGCGCGGGATTCACCGAGGTGTTCGTGACCGGAATGCTGATGAGGTGGATCAGCGTCAGCGCAAAACCAATCGCGATCGGCGCGAATCCGGCCGGCGCGCGGCCGTGCGTCGAGCCCATGATGATCATGACGAAGAAGAACGTCATGACGATCTCGCAGATCAGGGCCGCCTGCAGCGAGTAACCGCCGGGCGAATGATCGCCGTAGCCGTTCGACGCGAAGCCGGCCGACGCGTCGAACCCGGCCTTTCCGCTCGCGATCAGATAAAGCACGCCGGCGGCCGCGATCGCGCCGACGACCTGTGCGATGACGTACGGAACGAGATCGCCGATCGGAAAGCGGCCGCCGGCCGCAAGGCCCACCGAGACGGCGGGATTGAAATGCCCGCCCGAGACCGAGCCGAGCGCATACACCATCGTCAGCACCGTGAGGCCGAACGCGAGCGCGACGCCCGCGAAGCCGATGCCGAGCCCCGGAAACGCGGCGGCGAGCACCGCGCTGCCGCAACCGCCCATCACGAGCCAGAACGTACCGAAGAATTCCGCGCCGAGGCGCTTGCCGATGCTCATCGCTCTTTCCTCCCGCTGTTGGCGAAAGCCATACGCGCCGCCGGCGATCGCCATAACCGCGCGCACCGCGCGGCGATCATACGCGCGGCCAGCGGCGGCTCCCGGCGTTTTACCGACGTTTACGGTTGCGGCGTCGAGGGAGCGCTCGACGGATGCTCCTTCAGCCAGATCATCGACCCGTGCACGCGCTCGTAGCCGCTCGGATGATCGTAGAAGACGATCTCCTCGAGCGGACCCGGCCTGAGCTTGCGGTACGTCGAGAGCCGCATCGCCGCCATCGCGAAGCCGTGCGGCTCGGCGGCGGCGTTGAGGCCGAACGCGTCGGCCTCGGCCTCGGCCTGCCGGATGATCGAGTTCGTCAGCGGCGTCGCGAGCAGGAAGAACAGCGAGAAGATCGCGATCGCGAGCGGCAGTGCTGCCGGATCGGTCCGGCCTTCGAGCTTGAGACGCGCGCCCCATCGCGCGAGCGCCCAGTTCATCGCGCGATGCACGACCCAGAGCGCGAACGCGATGACGAGCGAAAGGTAAACCGTCAGGCGCAATCCGTGATTGAGGACGTAATGGCCCATCTCGTGGCCCATGACGGCCTTGATCTCCTGCGGAGAGGTCTTGTCGAGCAGGTTGTCGTTGAGCGCGACGCGCGTCGTGCCGAGGAATCCCGCGACGTTCGCGCTGATCCTCGTCGTCTGCCGCGAGGCGTCGAACTCGACGACGTTGTCGGTCGGGATCTGGTTCGCGCGCGCGAGCGAGAGCACCGACTCGCGCACCGCGCCTTCGCGCAGCGGCTTGTAATCGTTGAACAGCGGATCGACGAACACCGGCGCCAGCATCAGCACGAACAGGATCAGCACGAACGCGCCGCCGCTCGCCCAGATCCACCAGCGATCGCCGGCTCGACGCACGGCCGCGTAGACGAGCGCGATGACCGGCCCGAGGATCACGAGGCTCACGACGAGCCCTTTCAGCTGATCGCCGAACCAGCCTCCGAACGTCTGTGTCGCGAGGCCGTACTGGTGCTCGCGCACGAAATCGGCGTAGATCGACAGCGGCAGGTACAGCACGAAGCCGACGAGGATCCAGAGCAGCGCGTAGATCAGCGTCTGCAGCCACGGCCGTCTCGCGAGCCGTCGTCCGAAATCGCGCATCGACCGCGAGAGTCCGGTCAGGAGAAAGATCGCCGCGACGCCGAGCCCGTAGAGAAAGCCCCAGAGCCTGAGCCAGTAGCCGCCTTCGAAATACGCGTCGGAAAGCGCGCGCTGCTCGGGCGAGAGGAGCGCGAGATAGGCTTCGGTCGCCCGGTCGACGTCGAAGCCGGGTCCGGGACGCGCGGCGTCCGGGATCTGCAAGCCCGGCGGCAGATCGCGGACGATCGATTCGGCAGCCGAAGCCGAGTGCCAGACGACGAGCAGCACGACGATCGCAAGCAATGCGCGCGCGACGAGTTTCATGAGCGACCCCTCCGGAGGACCAGGACGGGAGCTTCGCCGCGCGCAGGCGGCGCGTCAATCGGCAACGCTCAATGCTCGCACGCGACCGCGGGCCGGACGCTAGTCCGCCGTCGCCGCATCGCGATCGGCTAAGATGCCGCGTCGCTTCCGGAGGACCCGCACGATGTGGCTGCTGACGTTTCTGCTTCTGATCCTGCTCGGCCTTCTGGGCATCACGGACTGGCTGAAGGCGCGACGCCCGGATGCGGCCCGTCACCTGCAGCCGATCGAACCGTTCGAAGGTCTGATCGGCGCGGTCGGCATCGTCTGGGGACTGCTCCTGCTACTGCATTGGCTCGCGTCGGCGGGCGTGTTGCGCTTCGCGCCTGGAGTGATGCTCGTCAAGCTGATCCTTGCGCTCGCGATGCTGGCGCTCGCGCTGATCCTCGCGCTGCCGCTGCTGCGCTCGCTGTTCGGCGAAGGCGATTTCATCGCCTGGCTGTCGCGCCTCGTCGATCGCATGGCGCCGTACAAGCTCGGCCTCGGCTTCGCCTGCCTCGTGCTCGCGCTGTATTCGCTGGTCGGCCACGCATTCTGAGCGATCGAAAAAGAAAGGCCGCGGCTCGCCGCGGCCTTTCTCGGATGCGCGTGATACGAATGCGCGTTATTTCTTCTTCGTCGCACGCTCGATCGTGAAGCCGCCGAAGCTGACGCCGATGTCGATGCCTTCACCCGCGCCGGCGAGCGCGAGCGACACGGTGCCCTTCGTCAGTACCTGCGCCGTGCCCGACTTGCCCGCACCGATGCTGGCGTCGCCCTGTGCGTAGGTGCCGAGCACGTCGTTGATCGAGTGCACGTTCGTGAAATTGCCCGTGCCGTTGTCGATGTGCGACTTGCCGACCGTGAGGCCGCCGCCCTTCGCCGAGATCTTGACCGGCATCGACTTGCCGTCGGCGCAGGTCACCGTGCCGCTGCCTTCGGCGTGCTTGTAGATGACGGACCAGCCCGTCAGCGAAAACCGCAGCTTGCATTCGAGCTCGGCCGTATCCGCATGCGCCGCGCGCGGCATTCCCGCGACCATCATCAGAGCCAGGGCCGATCCTGCCAGAAACGCGTGTTTCATAAGGCACTCCTTGGGGTCATGAGCCTTGAAAGTGTCGATCCGCGAACCTGAACGAAGAGCGACTTCGCGGCATCGCGACCGGATCATTCCTCATCCCGATCGCACGGCCGAGACGGCGCCCAGCGCAGCAATGCGCGCCAGCGCCCGAACTTTACCGCACGCGGGATCGACGCGTTCGCCGGGCTCGTCGACGGCAACGCGAGCACGTCGATCGCAGCGAGCCGGGCCGAAGCGATGCCGGGCGCGATCCGTCGCAGGAACACCTGCTCCGCCTTGCCGCCGTTGAGCGCGATCGCGCGGATCGTCGGATGCGTCTCCAGCAATGCCGGGATGTCGTTCGCGACCTCGCTGTCGGCGAGGATGCTGCTGTCGAGGCTGCCCGGGCGCTCGCAATGCCGCAACACGTCCCAGATGCCGACGCCGACCGCGTGGAGCCGCGCGATGCGCTCGGCATACGGAAGATCGGGACCCGCGCCGTAGAGCTCGCCCATGAAAGGCCAGAACAGGTTGTGCGGATGCGCGTACGACTGGCGCATCGCGAGCGAGCGAAGGCTCGGCACGGTGCCGAGCACGAGCACGCGGCAGCCTTCGCCGACCTGCGGCGGGAAGCTCGCGACGCGCGTCGCAGGGCCGGCGGCGACGGTGCGATCGCGTCGCCGCACGGTTCGTGCAGCCGCGCGACGCGTGCGGTTAGCAGTCACGCGCCGACGCCGGACGGCGATCGCCGGAATGCGCGCGCCGCGATCATCCCGCGCTCTTTCCTTTGAGCTCGGCGAGATCGGCGAGCACCTGCTTCGAGTTCTTCTCGGGATCGACGTCGCGATAGCGCTTCACGACGACGCCCTTCGGATCGATCAGGAATGTCTCGCGCTTCGCGTACGTCATGCCCATCTTCGAGGTCAGCACGCCGTAGGCTTTCGCAGTCGCCTGCGTGTTGTCGGAAAGGAGCGGGAACGGCACGTGGTATTTCTCGGCGAACTCGGCGTGCGATTTCACGTCGTCGAGGCTGACGCCGAGCACGTCGGCGCCGGCCTTCTTGAGCGCAATCACGTCGTCGCGGAACGTGCACACCTCTTTCGTGCAGCCCGGCGTGAAATCCTTCGGATAGAAATACAGCACGACCCACTGGCCGCCGTGCTGCGCAAGCGTGTGCCATTTGCCGTGCTGATCCTCGAGCCGGAATTCAGGCGCGGCCTGTCCATCGACAGGACCGGCCGGCGCGGCGGTTTCCTCGGCGGCGAGCGGCAGCATGAAGGCGACGGCGAAAAGAGCGCAAAGAAGCGGAATCAGGCGTTTCATCGGAAAACCTCTTCGTAGGAGAGCACATTCGCAGGACGGCAGGCGGAAACGGAATCCGGCGGTTTGCCGCGGCGCGGCGAGAGAGACCGGATTCGGCTCCGCGATCTTTCGGATTCTGCTCCGAACGGCGCGATCCTGCAGATTGCCGCTAGCGCGATTCAGCCTCGAAGAGGCATGCTGGCGACGGCGATGCGGAGACGCGGACATGCTCGTCCTGAAACACGTCTATCACGCGCACGGCGACGACGGAGCGACCTACGACGTGCACGTCTACGCCGAATCGGCCGATCCCGCGCACGGCGTGCCGGTCGAGAAGCTGAAATGGGTCTGCCTCGCCGACGGGCGGCGCTTGCGCGTCGTCGCGAAGGGCCATTACGAGCTGTCCGACGGAAGCCTCAAGCTCGAATCGCACGATCCCGAAGCGATCTGATCGCGACGTCTTCGACACGCCACGCGCGGCGTATCACTTCTTCTTCGACGGCGCCGGAAACTTTCCGCTGTCGTATCCGCCGACCTCGAACTCGAGCGTCTGCGCGCCCTTGCCCTTGAGGGCGACGTCGAAGGCGATCTTCTGCGCCTTGCTCATCTTCGCGATGAAGCCGCGTTCGTCGGAGATGAAGATCGCGGGCTCGCCGGTCTCGGGCAGATACGCCTTCATGCGCTGCATCGGCGCATCGTCGAAGCGCACGCCGACCGTGCAGGCTTTCGGACATTCGAAGCCCTTGCCGCTCGCGAAGAGGTAGACGCTCTCGCCCCACGCCGAGTGACGGCGCAGCACGAGCCGCACGCGATCGTCGCCGCCCGGCCTCGTGCTGTAGATCGAGGCCGTCGTCTGATCGCCGCCGGATTCCTTGCCGGACTGATAGATCCAGAGGCGCTCGAGCCGCCGGCGCGTCGTGATCGCGCCCGCCTTCGCGACCGTATCGGCAAGCGTCTCGCCGACCTCCTTCGCCTCGGGGCTGCCCGGATATTTCGCGACGATCTCCTGCCCGATCGGCGCCGCGAGCTCGTACGACTTCGATTGCAGGAGATCGCGGTACATCGCGAGCGCTTTCGCAGCTTGCGGATTCGCAGCCGGCGCGGCCGCTTGCGTCGCGGCGGCAGGCGCCGGCGCCTTCTCGCCGGAACACGCGCCGAGCACGACGAAAGCGAACGCAAGAAGAAGCGGCTGCGTGCGAGCGGGCATGAACGATTCCTTGTCCTGCGTCACGAGGCCTATCGTACATCGGCCGCGCGGGCCTGCGAAATCGCGTGCGATGGCGTGTCTTCTCAAAGATACCGGCACGGATCTCGGCCGAGATTGCGATCGTAGGTCGAGACGCGCTCGTCGTGCTCGTGCCCGCTGCGTCCGATCGAACCCGCGCGCTCGATCCGGCGGCAGGCTTCGGCGCGGGCGATCGGTTGCGCGCTCACCGCGTAGCCCGCGCTGGCGCCTTTCGCGCGCCCTCGCGACGAGCCGCTTGCCGGAATCTTCGCGGGACAGCGGCCGTGACGGTAGAA
>DASZWL010000235.1:0-8717 GCA_035546695.1 Rhodanobacteraceae bacterium
AGCGACATGGATTCCCGCTTTCGCGGGAATGACGGCGGGTGGGCGGGCGCGGCGTGTCACGCCGCACGCTCCCGCAATGCTGTGCGGCGCGCGCGCCGTTCCTTCGCCCATTCCGACAGCCGCTCGAAATAGAGATAAACCACCGGCGTCGTATACAGCGTGATCAGCTGCGACAGCAGTAATCCGCCGACGATCGAGACGCCGAGCGGTTTGCGCAGCTCCGATCCGATGCCGTTGCCGAGTGCGAGCGGCAGCGCACCGAGCAACGCGGCGGCGGTCGTCATCATGATCGGACGGAAGCGCAGCAAGCACGCGCGGCGGATCGCATCGTGCGGGCTCATGCCTTCGCGCTGCGCGTCGAGCGCGAAGTCGATCATCATGATCGCGTTCTTCTTGACGATGCCGATCAGGAGCACGATGCCGACGATGCCGTCGACCGAGAGGCTCATGCCGCAGATCATCAGCGCGAGCAGCGCGCCGACGCCGGCCGGCGGCAGCGTCGAGATGATCGTGATCGGATGGATGTAGCTTTCATAGAGCACGCCGAGCACGATGTAGATCACGACGAGCGCGGCGAGCAGCAAGAGCACTTCGTCGGTCAGCGAGGCCGAGAATTCGGCGGCCTTGCCGATGAAGCGGCCGCGGACCTGCGGCGGGAAATTCATCGTCGCCTCGACTTCGTGCACGGCGTCGACCGCGTCCGAGAGCGAATAGCCCGGCGCGAGATTGAACGAGATCGTGACGGCGGGCAGCTGATCCTGATGGCTGACGACGAGCGGCGCGCTTTCGGTCGTCGCGGTCGCTAGCGAGGACAGCGGAATCGTGCCGCCGCCGCCGACCGTGAAGCCGACGTTGCCGGTGTTGCCGATGCCGGCCGGCGTCGCGGAGTTGCTCGACGCGACCTGGCCCAGCGTCGTCGCGTTGCTGCCGGTCAGCGCGCCGTTGCCGTTGCCGCGCACGGTCAGCTTGTCGAGAAGATCGGCGCCGGTGCGGAATTCGGGCGCCGCTTCGAGCACGACGCGGTATTGGTTCATCTGCGTGAAGATCGTCGAGATCTGGCGCTGGCCGAACGCGTCGTAGAGCGTGTCGTCGATCGTTTGTACCGGCACGCCGAGGCGGCTCGCCTTCTCGCGGTCGATCGCGAGCTTGAGCTCGTTGCCTTCGTTCGCGAGGTTGTTGCCGACATCGGCGAGCTCGCGTCGCTGGCGCAGCGCGTCGGTCATGCGTTGCACGTAACTGGCGAGCTCGCCCGAGTTCACGTCCGACAGCGCGTACTGGTATTCGGTCGACGCGACGCGCGTGTCGAGCGCGACGTCCTGCACCGGCTTCAGGTACAGCGCGACGCCGGGAATGTGTGCGACCGACTGCTGCAGGCGTGCGACGACGCGATCGAGCGCGCCGCGCTCGTTGCGCGGCTTCAGCACGATCGAGAGCTGGCCTTGGCTCAGCGTCGGATTGATCGAGCCCGCTCCGATGAATGCCGCGACACCGGCGACATCCGGTTGCTGACGCAGCGCTTCGGCAACGGCTTTCGTGCGCTCTTCCATCGCCGGAAACGCGATGTTCTGGTCGGCCTGGACGACACCGGTGACGAGGCCCGTGTCCTGCTCGGGCAGGAGCCCCTTCGGGATCAGCACGTACAGCGCGATCGTGACGACTACGGTCATCGTCGCGACGCCGAGCATCAATGGCTGATGCGCGAGAACCCAGTCCAGCGTCGACGCGTAGCCGTCGACGAGCCGGTTCCACCACGTGCGCTTGCCGTGCTCGCGCGCGGCGTCGTCGGCCGGCAGCGCGTCCTGCTTCAAAAGATACGCGCACATCATCGGCGTCAGCGTCAGCGAGATCAGCATCGAGATCGCGACCGCGATCGTCAGCACCCAGGCGAACTCGTGGAAAAGCCGGCCGGTGACGCCCGGCATCAGGAGCAGCGGCAGGAACACCGCGATCAGCGAGACCGTCAGCGATACGATCGTGAAACCAATCTCGCTCGCGCCGACGATCGCGGCTTCCTTCGGCTCCCTGCCCTGCTCGATGTAGCGCACGATGTTCTCGATCATGACGATCGCGTCGTCGACGACGAAGCCGGTCGCGACCGTCAGCGCCATCAGCGAGAGGTTGTCGAGCGAGAAGCTCGCGAACGACATCACGCCGAACGTGCCGAGCAGCGAGAGCGGCACGGCGATGCTCGGGATCACGGTCGCCCAGAGCCGGCGCAGGAACACGAAGATGACCGCGATGACGAGCGCGATCGTGAGGCCGAGCGTCAGCTCGACGTCGCGCACCGACGCGCGGATCGTGACTGTGCGATCGGAGAACACGTCGAGATGCACGTCGGCCGGCAGCACGGCCTTGAGATCGGGCAACGCCTTTCGCACTTCCTCGACCGTCTGCACGATGTTCGCGCTGGGCTGGCGACGGATGTCGAGCAGCACCGCGGGTTTTCCGTTCGCCCATGCGGCGAGCTGGTCGTTCTCGACGCCGTCGACGACCTTCGCGACGTCCGACAGTCGCACCGGCGCGTTGTTCTTGTAGCTGATGATCGTCGAGCGGTATTCCTCGGCGTCGGCGAGCTGATCGTTCGTGCCGATCGAGAAGCTCTGCACGGCGCCGTTGAGGCTCCCTTTCGGCGCGTTGACGTTCGCTTGCGTCAATGCGCTACGAACGTCCTCCATCGTGAGGCCGAGGTTCGCGAGCTGCGCGGGGTTGACCTGCACGCGCACGGCGGGCCTGACGTTGCCGGCGATCGAGACGAGTCCGACGCCGGCGATCTGCGAGATCTTCTGCGCGATGATGCTGTCGGCGTAGTCGTTGACCTCGCGCAGCGGGCGCGAATCGCTGGTCAGCATCAAGGTCAGGATCGGCGCGTCGGCCGGATTGACCTTGTTGTAGACCGGCGGATACGGCAGGTTGTTCGGCAGCGTGCCGCGCGCGGCGTTGATCGCGGATTGCACGTCCTGCCCGGCCGCGTCGATGTCGCGATCCATGTCGAACTGGATCACGATCGTCGAGAGCCCGGCCGACGAATCCGAGCTCATCATCGCGACGCCGGATATCTGTCCGAACTGGCGCTCGAGCGGCGTCGTCACGAGCGCCGCCATCGTCGACGCGCTCGCGCCCGGATACTGCGTCGTGACGACGAGACTCGGCGCGTCGATGTCGGGCAGCGCCGACACCGGCAGGCCGCGGAAGCCGATCATGCCGAGCAGCAGGAGCGCGACCATCAAGAGCGAGGTCGCGATCGGGCGGTTGATGAAGAGCGTCGAGAAGCCCATCGGGAGTGCTTCCGGCTGGCGGCTGTCAGCCGCCGCGCCGGCGTCCGCCGCGCTGTGGCTGCCCGGGGCTCTGCTGCTTCAGCTTCTCGAGTTCCGCGGCCGGCGTCGGCGGCGCGGCTTGGCCGGGCGCGAGCGGCTGCACCTTGCTGCCGGGCTTCAGGCGGAACTGGCCTTCGGTCACGACCTTGTCGCCGGGCTTGAGGCCCGAGGTCACGAGGATCGAATCCTCGCCGGCTTCGTCGCCGAGCGTCAGCGGGGCCATCGCGACCGTGTTGTCGGCCTGCACGACGTAGGCGTAACTGCCGTCGGTATTGCGCTGCACGGCGGTCGTCGGCACGACGAGCCCGTTCGCGACGGTTTTGACGCGCACGCGCACGTTGACGAACTGTCCCGGCCAGAGCGCGTTCTTCTCGTTCGCGAACTCGGCCTTGAGCTTGAACGTGCCGGTCGTCGTGTCGATCTGGTTGTCGATGACCTTGAGCACGCCGTCGGCAATCGGATGGCTGTCGGTGCGGTCGAGCGCAGTCACCGGCAGCGGATCCTTCGCGTCGGTCGAACGTACGAGCTCGAGGTTCTGCTCGGGCAGGCTGAAGATCACGTTGATCGGATGGACTTGCGTCATCACGACGATGCCCGATCCCGAGTTCGCCGAAACGAGATTGCCGACGTCGACGAGGCGGATGCCGGCGACGCCGTCGATCGGCGCGGTGATCTTCGTGTAGCCGAGCTGCGTTCTCGCGCTTGCGGCTGCGGCGTCGTCGGCGGCGACGAGCGCTTCCTGCTGGCGCACGAGCTGGCGCTGGTTCTCGAGATCCTGCGCGGCGACGAAATGCTGCTTGATGAGATCTTCGTAGCGCTTCAGCGTCGAGCGCGATGCGGAAAGCTGCGCCTCGTCCTGCTTCTTCTTCGCGAGCGCCTGGTCGAGCGCGGCCTGGAACGTGCGTGGATCGATCTCGGCGATGAGATCGCCGGTCTTGAGCTCCTGGCCTTCGTTGAAGTTGATCGATTTCAACTGGCCCGAGACCTGCGCGCCGACCGTCACGGTGTTGAGCGCCTGCACGGTGCCGAGCGCCTTGAGATAGAGCGGGACATCCTTCTGCTCGACCGCGACGACCGTGACCGGAACCGGCGCTTCGTTCGCTCCGCCGGCGCCGCCGCGCGCACCGAAACCCGCACCACTTCGCTGGGCGACGAGCCGCCACGCGATGATGCCGGCGAGCACGATCGCGACGACGATCAGCGCCCATTTCCATCGGGACATGTTCGATCTCTCCTCGGCGTACCGGCAGAACCAGGAGCGGGCCTGACCGACGCTGTTCCGGTGCGGGATGAAGGCTAGCAGCGGACTGCGCAGGAAGGCATGCACCGCGAGTAAACGCGTCTTTACACAGATGGCCTTAACGTCCCCGCCGGCTGCTTGGTTTCGGCAGGCAGAGGCGCCACATGAAAGGTCCGGTGCCGGATTCCTGTCCTCTTCGTCGTATGCGCGACCGATTGCGGGGCGGCGCGCGGAGAACATCGCCGCACCCGATTCCGGCAAGCATCCGAAGTTTTTGATCCGTCATCGAGGAGATCTCATGGATACCGTCTGCGCGATTCCCGGCGCGGCGCTCGCCGTCGACGCATCGCACGTTCCCGATCCCGCGCTCGACATCCGGCCCGCCGAAGGCGCGACCGAATCCGTCGCCGTGCTCGCGGGCGGCTGCTTCTGGTGCACCGAAGGCGTGTTCCGGCAGCTCGACGGCGTCATCGAAGTGACGTCGGGCTATTCCGGCGGCACGGCGGCGAGCGCGAACTACGATGCGGTCTGCGGCGGCGCGACCGATCATGCCGAGGCGATCCGCATCCGCTTCGATCCGCAGAAGATCAGCTACGGGCAGCTGCTCAAGGTGTTCTTCGCCGCCGCGCACGATCCGACCGAAGTGAACCGCCAGGGCAACGACCGCGGAAGGCAGTATCGATCGGCCGTCTTCTATGCGAACGATGCGCAGCGCGAAGTCGCCGAGGCGTACATCCGCCAGCTCGACGATGCGAAGGTATTCGCGGCGCCGATCGCGACTGAAGTCGTTCCGCTCGACGCGTTCTACGACGCCGAGGGCTATCACCAGAATTACGCGGCGCAGCATCCGGAGCAGGCGTACATCGCGTACGTCGCGCAGCCGAAGATCGAGAAGCTGAAGAAGGATTTCGGCGCGCGCCTCAAGCGCGCGTAACGGCGCGCTTTTCCCTCTCCCGCTTTGCGGGAGAGGGTAGGGTGAGGGCACGCTGGGTTCGCCCTTTCAAGAGCTTCCCTCATCCGCCTTCGGCACCTTCTCCCGCAAGCGGGAGAAGGGAAAGCCGGTTTTTCCACGGAGTACTGACATGACCCACGAATCCGCCTCCGGCTACGACATCACGCCGCTCGCCCCCGCCGAGCGCGACCGCCTAGCGGCGCGTCTCGATCCCGAGGAGCGCCGCGTGCTGCTCGACCACGGCACCGAGCGACCGTTCTGCGGCGCGCTGCTGCACAACCACGAGAAGGGCTTTTACGCCTGCCGTCTCTGCGGGCTGCCGCTGTTCAAGTCCGGCGAGAAGTTCGAGTCGGGCACCGGCTGGCCGAGCTTCGTCGCGCCGTTCGATCCCGAGCACGTCCGCGAGATCCGCGATGCGAGCCACGGCATGGTCCGCACCGAGATCCGCTGCGCGCGCTGCGACAGCCACCTTGGGCACGTCTTCCCGGACGGTCCGCCGCCGACCGGCAATCGGTATTGCATGAACTCCGTGGCGCTCGAGTTCGAGCCGGAGGGGCAAACGCACCCTGCCGTCTAGCGGCGCTTTTTCCCCTCTCCCGCACCGCGGGAGAGGGGAGGGTGAGGGCACTCTAGGTTCGCGCGAGCCTGGCCCTCATCCGCCTCCGGCACCTTCTCCCGCAAGCGGGAGAAGGGAAGAGCCGTCATCCGCCTTCGGACTCATCTCGCCGCGATTGCTGCACCGCGATAGAGTCGTAGATAGCCTTCGGCGACGACCTGCGGCGTGACTGCTTCCGTCGCGACCGCAGTGAAATTGCTGCGCTGCGGTTTGCCTATTCCTGCGAGCGGAGCCACTCTTCGTCAGGAGCTTTTCCCGACCGCAGGCGCGGACCACACGTGCCGCCGGCACCCGCTCACAAGAGGCTAATCATGGGCGACTCCTCGATAGTCGTGAGGCACGCGTCCCGCATCATCCGCGCCGTGCGCGGTGAGCAGCGGACGACGGTCGCCCCGCACATCGCCAAATCCTGGAACCGCTGCCTGACCGAATACGGCATCGAGCCGAACGGCGCGCGCGCGACGGCCGTGCTCGAAGCGACGCAATTGCGCGAGCGCCAGCAGAAGCTCGGCGAGCTGCTCGGCGTCGCGCGGGCCGAAATGGAAAGCCTCTACGACCAGATCGCGGGATCGGGCTATGCGGTAATCCTCGCCGACGCCGATGCGACGATTCTCTCGACGATCACCGATCCGACATTGAAGAGGGAATTCCGCCAGGCCGGCCTCTGGCACGGTGCGCTCTGGGACGAGCCGCACGAAGGCACCAACGGGCTCGGCACCTGCGTCGTCGAGCGGCGCGCGGTGACGATCCACCGCGACGAGCACTTCATGGGCTACAACCTCAACATGTCGTGCTCAGGCGCGCCGATCATCGACGAGCACGGCGGCTTGCTCGGCGTGCTCGACGCATCGAGCGTCAACTGCAACGACACGCGCGTGATCCAGCGCCATACGATGGCGCTCGTCAGCATGTCGGCGAACCTGATCGCGCGCTATCACTTCCTGCGCGAGTTCCCGAACGCGTGGATCCTGCGCTTCCACAGCCGTCCCGAGTTCGTCGGCCTCCTGCACGAAGCGCTCGTCGCGGTCTCGGGCGACGGCACGATCCTCGCCGTCAACGAGAGCGCGCTGACGCAGCTCGGCCATCCCGATCGCAAGGCGCTCGTCGGCTCGCCGATCGAAGAGGTGTTCCAGTTCCAGTTCGCGACGCTCGATTCGCGCGCGACGACCGCGCCGCAGGCGATCTGGCCGATCCGCGACGTGCGCCACGGCCGCCGCTTCTTCGCGCTCGTGCGCGCGCCGCAAGGCGAGCACGCGGCGGCGGTGCCGCGCCTCGTCTCCGAAGCCGTGCGCAATGCGCCGGTCGTGCCGCTCGCCGATGGCGCGCGCCGCCACGTCGGCGCCGATCCGCGGATGCAGCACAATTTCAACTGCGCGCAGCAGCTATTCGGCAAGCGCGTGCCGATCCTGCTGCAAGGCGCCACCGGCACCGGCAAGGAAGCGTTCGCGCGCGCGATGCACCAGATGTCGCCGTGGGCGAACCGCGCGTTCGTCGCCGTCAATTGCGGATCGATCCCGGAATCGCTGATCGAGAGCGAGCTTTTCGGCTACACGCGCGGCGCGTTCACCGACGCCGATCGGCACGGACGTCCCGGCAAGATCCTGCAATCGTCGGGCGGCACGCTGTTCCTCGACGAAATCGGCGACATGCCGCTGACCTTGCAGACGCGGCTTCTGCGCGTCATCGAGGAATACGAGATCGTCCCGCTCGGCGGCGATACGCCGGTGCCGGTCGATCTGCACGTCATCAGCGCGAGCCATCGCGACATCCGCCAGATGGTGCAGGACGGCGAGTTCCGCGAAGACCTCTACTACCGTCTCAACGGCACGACGCTGCATCTGCCGCTTCTGAAGGACCGCGCCGATCGCGCCGAGCTGATCGAGGTGCTGCTGCACGAGGAGAATCCGGGCGGCGAGCCGGTGCGCATCCAGCCCGACGCGCTGCACGCGCTGCTCAATTATCACTGGCCCGGCAATATCCGACAGCTGCGCAACGTGCTGCGCACCGCGGCGGCACTCTGCCGCGACAACGCCATTCGTCTGCCGAACCTGCCGCAGGAGCTGCTCGACGCCGCCGACGGTGCGCCGCGTCCCAACGAGTCCGTGCCTGCGATCGCGATCGCGCAGGCCGCGCCATCGGCTTCGGCGTGCGCAGACTGCTGCCGCACGCCGCTCGACACGGCCGAGCACGCGACGCTGTTGCGCGAGCTCGAGCGCAACCGCTGGAACATCACGCACACGGCCGACGCGCTCGGCGTCAGCCGCAACACGCTGTATCGGAAGATCCGCAAGCATCAGATTCCGCTCGCGGAGTAGCGCTTTTCACTTTCTTCCGCTTGCGGGAGCGCGACAAAGCGCTTGGTTTTCACTTCTCCCGCTTGCGGGAGAAGTCGGCGCGTCAGCGCCGGATGAGGGCGGTACTTGGTACGCCGTTTCGAGAATGCCCTCACCCTAACCCTCTCCCGCAAGCGGGAGAGCAACCGTGTTCTGCGTCAAGCAAAACGTTCGGTCGCGTGATTCGGATTCCATGGCACGCCCGAGCGCACGATCGCGTTCAGGATCGTCAGCAGCTTGCGCATGCAGGCGACGAGGACGA